>JAIRXN010000138.1 GCA_031268245.1 Treponema sp.
CGGAATAAATTAAACCTGCCCCGCAGAACCCAGAACGTTCTTGTTCTTGTGTGCGTAGAGCTTCTTGAGTTCATCCCGGGCCGGCCCCAGATACTTACGGGGGTCAAACTCGTCGGGTTTTTCCGCAAAGACCTTACGGATCATGGCGGTCATGGCGAGCCGTCCGTCGGAATCGATGTTGATCTTGCAGACCGCGCTCTTGGCGGCCTTACGGAGCTGCTCTTCGGGGATACCCACCGAGTCGCTAAGCTTGCCGCCGAATTTTTCGATAATTTGCACATACTCAATGGGTACCGATGAGGAACCGTGGAGCACGATGGGGAAGCCGGGAATCTGCTTTTCGATCTCTTCCAGGATGTCGAAGCGGAGCGGGGGAGGGATCAGTATACCGTTGGCGTCCCTGGTGCACTGTTCCGGCTTGAATTTTGCCCGGCCGTGGCTGGTTCCAATGGAAATGGCCAGGGAATCTACCTTTGTCTTGCCGACAAAATCGACAACTTCGGAAGGCTGGGTATAGTGGCTGTGCTCAGCGGAAACATCGTCTTCAACACCGGCCAGGACGCCGAGTTCCCCTTCCACGGTAACATAGTCCTTCTGGGCATGGGCAAAATCCACGACTTTGCGGGTCAGCGCCACGTTTTCATCGTAGGGAAGGTGGGAACCGTCTATCATCACGCTGGAAAAACCGGTTTCGATACAGTCCTTACAGAGTTCAAAGCTGTCGCCGTGGTCGAGGTGCAGTACAATGGGAATATCACAGCCCAGTTCATGGGCAAATTCCACCGCTCCCTTGGCCATATTTTTCAACAGATTCTGGTTGGCGTATTTCCTGGCGCCGGAAGAGACCTGAAGAATTACCGGAGACCTGGTTTCCACACAGGCCTGGATGATTGCCTGCATCTGTTCCATATTGTTAAAATTGTAGGCAGGAAGAGCATAGCCGCCTTTTACGGCCTTTTCAAAGAGGGCCTTGGTATTTACCAGGCCCAGCTCCCTATAGCTGGTCATAACATACTCCTTAATGAATTAAGATACTTCAATACTAGGCGAAAGGTTTATAATGGTCAATGATGACGGTATAAAGAGTAAAATATTGAAGATCCAAAAAACCGAATCGAAAAAGAAACGAAGTTTCTTGTGGAAACTGCTCTGCGCCGTCCTCATACTTACTCCGCTCATCTTCTTTGCCGTTCTTTTTTACCTTCGCGATCCGGTGCTTGTGGTGAATGACGTCTATTTTTCCGCACTCTACGGGCCCCAAAGGCTCCTCTTTTCCAGGCTTGAAGCCTCTTTGAGGCTATTCAGACCGGTAAAGGCTGTTACCATTGCGGAAAACGCCGGGGCCGACATCGTTGTTCTGGCTCTGGAGGACGCCTCTCCCCGGCCTTTCTGCGTTATTGCGCCCAGCCGTTATGCCGGCAGCCTCAGGCGCTACACGGAAAAATATCCGGAAATAGATGCCGCAATCCTGGGGGATGATCCCGGGCAGCCTCCCGGAAGCGCCCCGGCTTCCGTAAATTCATCTGTACTGTGGTTCAGCGCGGATCGGAATGCGGATTATTACCGGGCGGGTCTTGCGGCGGGTCTTTTGGCCCGGGGAGAGGGACGCATCCTCGTTTTTTACAACACTTTTCCGCTTTCCGCACAGCAGGAAGCCTTCCGTCTGGCCCTCCGGGAGCAGGGATATCAGAGGGAACCTGAAATGATAAATTCCAGGGAAGAATATTCCAGTTTCGACGATGTATCCTGTGTCATTTTGGCCGGTCATGCGCCGGAATTTCTCAACCGCAACCTCAATATACCGGTAGTTCTCTTTTCCTGGATCGATCCTGACAAAACAAGCCGGAATACCTGTGTTATTTTTGATGATTCCCACTGGACGCTGATTGTTCCCATGGTTTTGGGTATAAAAAATTCCGGCCCTCTGGCAGAGCTGAGGGGAAGGAGTATACCTTCAAAGATGAAATTTCTGCCCAACCGTATAGAAAACCGGAATTTCAAAAGGATCTTGAAATCTTTTACTAAAAGGGCCTGGCAGACCGGTTGAGGGATATCAAAAAAATGACTTTTGTGCCGATAATGGACGGAAGGTTTGACAAAAACATAAGAAGGAAATATAATGAGGCTAAGATCTCGTTTCCCAATAACAGATTCATGGATGGATCTGGGTCAAAGGAGTATTTGAATGAAACATAATGGTATCGGGGCTATCTGCCTTATTTTGATGGCAAGTCTGGGTTTGCCGGTATTTGGTGATGAAACTACCGTCAATCTTGAATCCAGAGTCATTGAGGATTTCAGCGGTTCATCCGGTCTTACATGGAAGGCTACGGCAAGTAAGTTTGCCCACACAGAGACGGATGATGAAGGGAATGTTACCGATGAATATCCGAAGCTGGCTACGGTGGAAGCCTGGCCCACGGCTATTTATAAGAAGGCGGCCCTTGCAAATCAGGAAGAAACCCCCAAGAGCCTGGGCATCAACGGTAGTTTTGACCGCCGGGGTTACAACTGGATCGATGTCTATGCCACGCAGACCAACGATAACGGCGAAGAAGCGCGGTACGAGATACCTCTTCCCGGCCGGACTCAGTATTTGGATATGTGGGTATGGGGTTCCAACCTTAACTATTACATAGAAGCGTACATCCGGGATTATCAGGGAGTGGTGCATAATCTCCGCTTCGGAAATATCGGGTATACGGGGTGGCGGAACATCAGAACCAATATCCCCAACCATATTCCCCAGTATAAGAGGATACTTCCGCGGCTGGAAAGCCTTAAATTCATCAAATTCCGTATCTGGACACAGCCGGTCGAAAGGGTCAATGATTTCTATATTTACTTTAACCAGTTCAAGATCCTTACGGATACTTTTGAATCCCTCTACGACGGGGATGAACTGGCGGATCCTGAGTATGTACAACAGCTCTGGGATAATTCCGGCGATGGATCTGCGAATTAACGGCTTGGAAGGAGTTATAAAGATGAAACGTGCAGTAATTATTGCCCTTGTTCTGGTATGCGCCGGATTTGCATTTGCCCAGTCTGATGACAGCGATGCTCCCCAGGCGGAGTTAATCGGTATTGATACGGCTCAGCAGAAACTGAAAGAGATCTCCGTTGAAAAGTTTGAGCATGACGGATATTGGGCTTCCTCTATGTCAACCGATTCAGGATATACGACTACAAAGCTTTTTGCGGGGGCCCCGGCAGGTAAAGTGCCTTTGGAAGAAGAAGAGGGAATGGATATTCCCGACAGGCTTGTCCTGGGTACCAGGGTCGATTTCCTCCGCCGGGGACACACAAGCTTTACGCTCTATCCCTTAAGGCCCATTCCAATTGAGGGGATCACCAAGACAATCTCCGTCTGGGTCGTAGGACGTAACTACAACCATGAACTCAAGATCCTCATCGAAGACTTTTTCGGCAGACCCTATGAACTCTATGTGGGTACCCTCAACTTCCAGGGCTGGAAAAGGCTTACTGTGGCCATTCCTCCCCAGGCGGAAGACGGGATAAACGGCATTGTCCAGAGGAATTACCATTACAATAATCAGTTGGGCCTCAAGTTAACGGGTTTCCGTATCGAGTGCGATCCCATGGAGGCTTTCGGCAGTTATTACATCTACCTGGATGACCTCCGGGCAACGGTAGATCTCTTTGCCGAAGACAACCGCGACCCCGACGACATGAACGATGCGTGGTAAAATCGTTATCGCACTTAAGATTTAAGTAATCGCGAACCTCACGAACAGAAGAGTAAAAGTTCGTGCGGCTTGCGGTTTCTTGTTTACGTTTGTGTGTGCGAATACAGAATAGCTCTTCCCCGCTTCCCAACCCGTTTAACAATCCCGATTTTATTCAGTACATAGAGTGTTTTGCCGGCAAGGGGGGCCTGTATCCGGGCCTGTTTTGCCAGATCCCGGACGGTAAACTCCGTTCCGGGGGCAAACGGAACAAAGCGCCGGTAATCGGAGATGTTTTTAAGTTCTATCGACTCATGCCAGGCAAGGAGTTCCCGGTCACGGATGCTTGCGCCCCTGCGCCGCCAGGAACCTTTGCCGTCGTCCACCCTTTTTTCCTTCACATCAATCAGCGCCAGCTCTATGGCAAGAGAGGGAAGAAGGGGCAGTTCCGGGGCGTAGAGCAGGTTTTTGAAGAGATCCCAGACGCTGCCGTCCCGGTTACTCTTGCGGCTGCGGATTAGACTTCCTTCTGTATCATAGAGCTCGATATATTTGTGAATTACTACCGGATGGATGATCCGCACAGGGGAGAGGCGGCAGAGAGAGCGGAGTTTCTCATCCAGAGGGCCGAAACTCCCTGTCTGGATCTCCAGCGCTTCCCCTCCGCCGGTATAGACATCGCAGACATAGTTCTCCAGTTCATATTCAGTTTGTCCTGTTTCACCCGCATAGCGGTATTTTAGCGCCCGGTGCAGGCTTGATTCCCGCTCGGTCCCTATGGAGTGCGGGGGGGCTGTTTTCTGCCGCTGGGCTGCCTTTTTCATGTAAATTCCAGAAGATCTTCCGCGCTCAAAAGCTCCAGCAAATGGTAGGTTTCGGAACTTCCCTTGGTGTTTTTTGTGCGTATACCCGCAATCCGGTAGGCTACCATCCTGTTTGTAGAAAGGGGGAGGGGAAGGACGTTCCCATTGATATCCACTATCCCGTTGACGGGAAGCTTTCCGGGGATCTCCTGGACATCGCCTTCGGGAAACACAATGAAATACTCTTCCATGAACATAAAAAAAAGTTTAATCCTGAAAGCTAAATTAATAAACTATACGTGTGTATAGGAAAATAAAAAAAAACTTTGCTATCTATAATTTTTTTTCCGTTTTTCTGTTTACAGGGGGAATTTGATATGTTATACAGAAAGTGGGTGGGGAAAAGTAGGTCATAGTGGGGGAAAATGTTATACATATTCGCTTTAAGCGGTATCGTATACGCAATTTCCCTGTGTTTGCGGCCTGGAGGGGCACATGAATCTGTTGACTGGAGAGCAGAGAGCGACCCTGGACGAAAAGAACAGGATCAATCTGCCCTCCAGGCTCAGATCCGCCATGGAAACAGAGACCGTTTGGGTAACCAAAGGAAACGAAAAATGCATCTGGGTTTTTCCTCCCGAAGCGTGGAACTCTTTTGTTGAGAGTATCAAGAACAGTCCCAATCTTGACATGGAAATGCTCGAGTGGGCGCAGTTCCGGTTCATTACTCCCGCAACAGAGGCCGAAGTCGACAAGGCGGGCCGTATTGCCCTGCCCCAAAATGTCCGGGATCATGCGCTCCTCAGTAAGGATTGCATGATTTGCGGAATGGGGCAACGGCTTGCGATCTGGGCTCAGGATCAATACGAGGCATATTACAAGGAGCATGAGGCGATGACCCCGCTTGTTGTAAAAGCTATTGGTCATATTTCTTTTTAAGGATTGGGATGCCAGGCTTGAAAATTGAACCGGACACAAAACAAGATTCTATGCGATTCGTTCATACGCCGGTTTTACTGGAGGAGTGCCTGGAATACCTTGCCCCCCGAAAGGAAGGGGAGTTGATGGTGGATGCGACCCAGGGCGAAGGGGGGCACAGTTTTGCCTTCCTGTCCCGCTTCCCCGATCTCAGGCTTATCGGGATCGATGCGGATCCGGTGATTCAGGAGAAGGCAAAGGAACGGCTTAAGGATTTTGGAGAACGTGTACAGTTTTATCCGGGCTGGGCCCAATCTTTTTTTGCCGCCTTTCCTTCGGAGTTCAAGAGGCCCGATACGGTGCTCCTCGATTTGGGTGTATCCATGTTTCATTATGAGGAATCGGGCAGGGGTTTCAGCTTCCGCAAGGATGAGAAGCTGGACATGAGGATAGATCCTTCCTCTTCCCTCAGTGCGGCAGACCTTGTGGCGCGTCTTCCCGAGAAGGAACTTGCCGATTTGCTCTATATCAATGCGGGGGAACGTTTTTCCCGCAGAATAGCCCGGGCAATTGCGGAGGCTCGTTCCCATTCCCGGCTGGAGAGCAGCGCCGCTCTCTCCGCCCTGGTGGAATCCTGTTACCCGCCCGCCGGGAAGTACGGGCCGGTGCATCCGGCTACCAAGACCTTCCAGGCATTGAGGGCGGCGGTGAACGGAGAACTTTCCCGGCTGCAGGATCTTCTTGAAGGGGCTTTCCGGATTCTGGAAAGCGGGGGAAGGATGGGGGTTATCAGTTTTAATTCGGGGGAAGACAGGATCGTCAAATATTTCTTCCGGGAAAAAAACCGGGACTGTACCTGTCCGCCTGAAGAGCCGATATGTAGATGTGAGGGGAAACGGGTTCTCAACATCCTCACCCGGAAGGGGATTGTCCCCCGGAAGGAAGAAAAAGAATCGAATCCCGCCTCCCGGAGCGCGCGGCTCCGGGTAATAGAAAAATTGCTGGACGAATAAGGCGAAAGGAATGAAACGGTATATACTGTTCTATTTTTTTGTTCTCAGCGTACCGCTGCTTCTGGCTTTGAATGCATGGCAGGCGGAACGTTATGCGGAACTGCGCAGGGATGTAAAAGAACTGGAGGCTTCCCAGGAAGAATGGCTGGAGAGCAATAAGCGGCTCATTGCCGGGATCGCCGTTCTTTCGTCCTCTGAGCGGATCGAGCATATTGCCAGTCACGAACTTCAGTTTGAGAAGATACATCCTGAATCCGTGTTACAGATCCGTATAGAAGGAGAATAGGAATGCAGGAGGAGGGGAACCTGATGCTTTTTTCTGAATTGGCCGCCGCTCTGGAAAAGGGAATGGAGGGACATCTTCTCTCTTTTTCTGCAGGCCGGGGTTTCTCTTCAGTGTGCATTGATTCCCGGGAAGTAAAACCCGGCGCCCTCTTTGTTGCCCTCCGCGGCGCTGTACAGGACGGCCACCGTTATGTAGAAGCGGCTTTTAAGGCGGGGGCTGCCGCGGCCCTGGTGGAAGAAGCCGCCCTTCTTGACAGGAGTCTTGGTCTTGCGGATCTGGCCCGGAAAGCCTGCGCCGCCCTGATTGCCGTAAAGAATACACTGCAGGCTTTGCAGGCAAGCGCCCATTCCTATCTTTCCAAATTTCCCAATCTTGTAAAAATCGGGATCACCGGTTCATCCGGAAAAACCACTACCAAAGAGATTGCTTCTTCCATTATCGCGCGAGAAAAACGGGTGGTAATGAATCCGGGAAACCTCAATTCCGAGACAGGACTTCCCCTGTCGGTTTTCAATGTACGTCAGGATCATGAAGTTGCTGTCAATGAATTGGGTATGAACAGGAAGGGTGAGATCGCCGAATTGGCCGCGGTTCTCAATCCTAAAATTGCCCTGGTCACGGGCACAGGGACCTCTCATATCGGAATTATCGGCTCAAAGCGGCTTATAGCTTTAGAGAAACGTGACATTTTTTCGTGTTTCAGCGGGAATGAAACTGCCCTTATTCCCTCTGATGATGAATACCGGGATTTCCTTGCGGAGGGGACTAATGGGAAAATCCGGTTCTATAACCTTGAGGCATTTCCGGAACTGGGGCCGGTAAGGGATCTGGGGCTGTGGGGCTCCGAGATTTCCTGGGAGGGTAGTCCGGCCCGGTTCCCCCTGCCGGGGAAGTACAATCTGCGGAATGCCCTAGCTGCCATTGCCATTGCTCAGGAATTGGGCTGCGGCGGCAGGGCTATCCGGGAGGGGCTGGAATCGGTAAAGCCCCTTTTCGGCAGAGGGGAGATTCTTGAAGGGCCCGTAACGGTGATCCGGGACTGTTACAACGCCAACCCCGAATCCATGGAGGCGGTCATTGAGTTCTGTGACAGTATCCCTGTAACCGGACGCAGAATCTATGTTATCGGTTCCATGCTGGAACTTGGCCGGAGCTCGGAAGAGGCTCACCGGAAGCTGGGGCGGCAGCTTTCCCGTTCAAGGGGAGATCTGATCTTCCTCTATGGCGAGGAGACTCTGCCTGCGGCGGAGATCCTCAAGAATGCGGGAAACAAGGTGTTCTTCCATACTACCGTCATGGGCTGCCTTGCCCGCCTGCTTAGGGAACATATACAAACCGGAGACTATGTACTGCTCAAAGGCTCCCGCGGCTGCGCCCTGGAACAGCTTGGAGACTTTATAGGAGGAAAATCTTGTTCCTAGAGTTTGTATACCCCCTGGTACGTATATTTACAGCTTTTAATGTGTTCTCCTATTTAACGTTCAGGAGCGCTTATGCGGCCCTTACGACACTGCTCATCTGCTTTATGATGGGAGGGCGGATCATCGAAGCCCTGAAAAAGCTTGAAGTTCGTCAGTCTATCCGGCAGGACGGGCCCGCAAGCCATCTTTCAAAATCCGGAACACCGACCATGGGCGGGATCATGATCATCCTTTCGGTTCTTGTGTCCATGCTCCTGTGGATGGATCTGCGGAGCTGGAAAGTATGGCTCGTCGTGGGCACGTTCGGCGTATTCGGGTTGATCGGTTTTCTTGATGATTACCTCAAGGTAAGCCGGAAAAATTCCGACGGCCTGCCCGCCTGGGCAAAACTGGTACTGCAGTTTGCCGTAGCCGTTGCAGTGATGCTGGTGCTCTATACTTTCGGCGGAAAAGAGATGCAGTTCCTCTATATTCCCTTCTTCAAAAATCCCATTGTCGATATGGGTATTTTCTGGATTCCCTTTGGAATTCTCTTAATCGTGGGAGAATCCAATGCGGTCAACTTCTCTGACGGTCTGGACGGCCTCCTTGCGGGGCTCTTGATTCTTGTCTTTATTACACTGGCCCTGCTTACTTACATTTCCGGCCGTACCGACTATTCGGCATACCTGGGGATTCCCTACATTCCCGGCGCAGGGGAACTTACGGTATTCTGCTTTGCCGCGGTGGGGGCATGCATAGGCTTCTTATGGTTCAATTCCCACCCTGCGGAAGTTTTTATGGGAGACACGGGGAGCCTCTCTCTGGGCGGCGTCATTGCCACTATCTCTCTCGTTATAAAAAAAGAAATTCTTATTCTGATCATCGGAGGTGTCTTTGTACTGGAAATAGCCAGTGTCATCATCCAGGTACTTTCCTTCAAACTGAGAAAGAAGAGAGTGTTCCGCATGGCCCCCCTCCATCATCATTTTGAAATTTCGGGGTGGGCCGAGACAAAGGTCGTGATACGTTTTTGGATTCTTGGGGGGCTATTCGCCATTATAGCGCTTTCGACTTTAAAGATTCAGTAGTATAGTGCGGAGATTGAACCGGTAAAATACAGGAAGGAATACAGGTAAGATGGAAACGGAACAAATTGCCAGAGTGCGTCCCGAGAGGGATCATATTCTTTCAGGCAGTGTAATATTACTCACCGGCATGGGACTTGTGACCCTCTACTCCTGTTCCGCTGCCTTTGCCCAGCGTTTTTTTGGGGATAGTCATTATTTTATTGTCAGGCAGCTTATTCTTGCCGCGGTAGGGATATTTCTCTTCTTTACGGCTTCCCTGATAAATCTTGATTGGCTGCGGAAGTGCATGATGTTCCTGGTCTTGTTCTCCTTTGCGCTTTGTATCTTTACCTTCTTTCCGGGTATCGGGCTTGAGAAGAACGGCGCAAAACGCTGGATTCATATAGGCTCTTTTGGGTACCAGCCTTCGGAACTGGTGAAGGTGACCCTTCCGCTCTATCTGGCTCATATCTTCGATAAAAAACAGGACAGTCTTGAGAATTTTAGATCCGGTATTTTGCCGCCTGCTCTTATCACCGCCCTTTTTTTTGTATTGATCTATTGGGAGAACAATTTTTCTACCGCGGTTTTTATTGCGATTAATGCGCTGGTGATCTTCTTTGTTGCGGGAGTAAGTCTCCGTTACTTTATTGCCGCCGCCGTACTTCTCCTTCCCACTTCTGTTTTGCTCATTCTTACCAAACCCCACAGGCTGGCCAGGGTACGGAGTTTCTTCCATCCTGAATGGGATCCCCAGGGAGCCGGTTTCCAGGTAAAGGCTTCGGTTCTCACCCTCGGTTCCGGCAGTTTCTGGGGCAAGGGTATCGGACAGGGGACAAGAAAAATTGCAAGCATACCCGAAGTCCATTCGGATTTTATTTTTTCCGCCTTTTCCGAAGAGGCCGGTTTTCTTGGCGTTCTCTGTTTTTTTGTTATCTTTGCCGTGTTTGTCTGGAGAGCGTACCGCATCTCCATAAGGGCGGACACCAGGTTCAAATTCCTGCTTGCCTTCGGGCTTGCTACCATGGTGGCTTCCCAGGCCCTGGTGAATATTGCGGTAGTATCCGGTTCCCTGCCCGCTACGGGTATTCCGCTGCCGTTTTTTTCCGCCGGAGGTTCTTCTCTTGCAACGACATTGTTAGCCGCGGGGCTGATAGTCAATGTCTCGAAAACTTAAGGGGGGCGTACATGTCCGGTGACTTTTATTATGGGCAGGAGACTCTGGAAACTATTCAGACGCCGGTAAGAGGCAGGCTGGGAAAAGGTGTAAAGAGGCTTCTTGCCGTTACGGCGCTTCTGATTGGAGCGGAACTGGTTTGGCTTTTTTTGATACAGCCCTGTATGCCCCTCGCACGGATAGACATTGACGGTATCTCCGGTATCGCGGAGGCTGATATTCTCTCCCATGGAGGCATAGGCCCCAGGACAAGCTGGCTGGAGATCAAGCCTGAAAAGGTAAAGCAGGCTCTGGAAACTCATTGGATGGTGGATTCCGCATTCGTAGAAAAGCAGTTTCCCGCATCTTTGCACATAAAGCTTTCCAAAAGGAAGGCTGTTGCAGTGGAACTGTCCATGAAAGACGGTAAGGTTCTGCCCGTGTATCTCGACCGGAAAGGTGTTATAATAGAGATGGGCGGCGATCATGGATTCTCTTCGTCCATACCTATTATAAGCGGTCTTTTGCAGGAAGAACCTCAGTTGGGACACATGGTCCCTGCACGGTATCAGAGTGTGCTGGGAGACGTTTATAGAATCGGGGAACAGGAACCGGCGTTGATGAGCGCCGTTTCTGAAATTGGAATCCGGAAAAAGAACTTTGACGGATTTGACCTTGTTCTCTATCCGGTGCATAATCCCATACGGGTGCTCATGGACAAAGAATTGAACGAAAACAGCTTGCGTTATCTCTTGCTGGTGCTTGATGTGCTGAAGGAACAGGGCTCCGCCCCTGAGGAACTTGATTTCCGTTCCGGCAGTATTGCATCCTATATTCCAAAGGGGGCTGATTCTGTCGAGTGACGGTTTATATGTCGGCCTGGATGTAGGTACGACAAAAGTTTCCGCCGTGATCGGTGAACGGAATGAACGCGGCGCTTTGGAGATCACCGGTGCGGGCATCGCTCCTTCTACCGGGCTGCGCAAGGGTGTAGTGGTAAATATTGAGGCTACTCTCCGCGCGATAGCCCAGGCAATCGAGATGGCGGAAGTGATGAGCGGGCGGGAAGTAAAGTCCTGCTGGGCCGGTATCGGCGGAAGCCATGTAGAGGGGATCAATTCCAAGGGAGTAATCCGGGTACCGGATCCTGAAAAGCCGGCCCGCGAGATCCGGCAGGAGGATATCAGCAGGGTGCTGGATGCCGCAGGGGCTCTGCTTATTCCCCTCGATCGTCAATTTCTGGAGGTGATCCCCCAGAGTTATATCGCGGACTATCAGGGAGGCATAAGGAACCCCATCGATATTATTGCGGTGAGGCTTGAAGCGCTGGTGCATATTATTACCTGTTCAAAGACCGGGGCCGAAACTCTGGTAAAGTGCATAAACCGTGCAGGATTTCTGGTAGAAAATTTTATTCTTCAGACTCTTGCCGCAGGGCGGGCTGTATTAACCCAGGAAGAAAAAGATCTTGGAGTAGCCCTGGTTGATCTGGGAGGAGGAACGACGGAGATGCTGGTATACAATGACGGCGCTCCCTTTTTTACATCCACCATTCCCGCGGGAGGAACTCAGGTAACCAATGATATATCCGTGCTGAAGAATATTTCCTATGAGACAGCAGAGCGGATCAAGCTTGATGCGGGCTGCTGCTGGGAGCCTCTCCTGGAAGATGACGACGACATTATTGTTCCCGGCATCGGGGGAAGACGGGTTTTGCCTATCCCGAAATCCCATGTGATGCAGATCATTAAGCCGCGAATGCAGGAAACATTCAGCATGCTGAAGGAACGGATGGACAAGCTTTCATTATCCCGGCCTCTTGCCGCAGGGGTGGTATTGACCGGAGGCGGCGCGGAGCTTTTGGGTGTGGCGGAACTGGCAAGCAATGTGTTCAACATGCCTGTCCGCGTGGGGGAGTCCCTTCAAGTGGAAGGGCTTGCCGCCGAATACCGCAGTCCTGTCTATGCCGCGGCTCTGGGTCTGGTACTTGAAGGAGCGGTTCGTGAGGGAAGGGGAAAGGCGGAAGGGGAAGGAACCGCCGAAGGACATTCCCGCGAAAAAAATTTTACAAAGAAGATGCTCGACTGGTTCAGGAAGGAGTTTTTTTAGCAAAAGGGATTGAGGCATTTTTGCCAATAAAATAAAGTGATTTGGGAGAAACATTATGATGAACATTTCAGCGGTCAGAGATGACGAAATGACGGAACTTTTTGTTCCGGAAGGGCCGAAGCTGGTTCCCGCGGCGATGGAGCAAGCCGTGCCGGGGAAAAATCCGGCTGCGATCATCAGGGTGATTGGAATAGGCGGCGGCGGAACCAACCTGACAAATAATATGATCGACAAGGGTATTGCCGATGTAGAGTTTGTCGCAGTCAATACGGACGTTCAGGATCTTTTCCAGAAAGCCAAGGCGCCGGGCAGAATTCCAATCGGAAAAAAACTAACACTCGGCAGAGGCGCGGGCGGTGATCCCGAGACCGGTGAAAAGGCGGCCAACGAAGACCGGGAAACCCTTCTTGGCTGGCTTAAAGGTGTAGACATGGTTTTTATTACCGCTACCTTCGGCGGAGGAACCGGTACAGGCGCCTCCCCGGTGATTGCCAAGCTTGCCAAGGAAGAAGGAGTGCTCACCGTAGGTATTGTAACCCTGCCTTTTGAATTTGAAGGCCCCTACAAGATGGAACTTGCGGATGCGGGAATCAATAAACTGCGGGAGTCGATTGATACTCTTATTGTTATACCCAATGAGAATGTTTTCAAATTTGATCCGGATATAAAGGCCAGGGACGCATACCTTAAAGCCAACGATATTCTCTACTGCGGAGTTAAAGGAATTTCTGACATCATCACAAGAACCGATTTTGTGAACACCGATTTTGCAGACGTTGCAAAAACCATGCGGGACAAGGGAGACGCCCTCTTTGGCATCGGTACTGCCGAAGGGGAAAACCGGGCAGTTCAGGCTGCTACCCAGGCAGTTGATAATCCGTTCTTTGAAGGCACTGCCATTACCGGAGCTACCAGCATTCTGGTGAATATCGCAGCCAGTGAAGATCTGGGAATGCGGGAGGTAAGGGAAGTTGTAGAGACCATACGGAACGGAGCGGATCAGAGAGTGAAACTGATCCACGGCCTGTCCATCGATCCTTCATTGGAAAAAAGACTTCAGGTAACGGTAATTGCTACCGGCTTTGTCCGTGAAGACAAGCAGAGCGGCGAGAAGGAAAAGATTCATCTGGTACGGCCGGAACGGGATATCTACAACGCCGAGGAATGGGATCAGATTCTCAACAAGGGCAAGGGCGGCGGTTTTTTAGGCCCCCGGAATATCCCCGACGATCTTGATGTGCCTACCATAATCCGCGACAAAAAGCAGGAGATGGACAAGAACCGGAGTTTTGATTTCGGCGGCTCAGGCAGAACGGGAACGGAGAAAGATCCCAAGTGAAAAAATACGGCCTGGAAGAACGGTTTTATGCCCGTCTCATCGTGCTGGAAAGACGCTCACGACTCACCGCGGATACCTACCGGCTTGAGATCCGCCGTTTTCTGGAATGGCTGGAAAAAGAAGCCCTGCAGCCGGAAAACATTGATTCTGCGGGTCTAAGCGGGTACCTCAATTTCCGCAGGCAGGGTGAGAAGGGCATTAATTCCGTTTCTACGGCCAAGGCTCTTTCGGCCCTGCGATCCTTTTTCCGGTTTCTGGAAGCGGAGAGAATCCGGCAGGACAACCCGGCATTGCTTCTGGAGACACCCAGAAAACAGAAGCGTATTCCTGCCGTACTGGATCAGTGTACCGTGGAGGATATCCTCATGGCTGCGGATGACGGAACTCCGCTGGGTTTGCGGAACCGGGCTCTCTATGAGTTGATCTATTCGGCGGGTCTCCGGGTTTCCGAAGCGGCGGCCCTGAATGTGGAAGATGTGGATTTTCCGGGAGGTTCCGCCAGGGTACGGGGAAAGGGAAACAAGGAGAGGCTTGTGGTCTTTGGATCTCAGGCGGCGGCGATTTTGAAAAAATACATTAAAGAGGTACGGCCCGTCCTTGCAAAAAAGAAACAGTCACGGGCCCTCTTTATAGGAAAGACGGGGAAACGGCTTTCCCGAAAGGGGATCTGGAAGAACTACACCCATCCGGCCGCCGTTACCGGAGTTTCTTCAAAGCTTCATACTTTGCGTCACAGTTTTGCTACCGAGCTTCTCATCGGAGGCGCGGATCTCCGTTCGGTACAGGAACTGTTGGGTCATGTGGATCTTGCCACCACCCAGATCTATACCCATGTGGATGTAAGAACCCTGCGGGAAAAACATAAACAGTATCTGCCGAATCTGGATCTCTTCAAGGAGCGGAAGAGTTAATGAAAGTTAAAGAAGTTCTTTCGGGTATTGTGATCGTGGCGGTTGTTTTTGCCGTGGTCTTTGGGGTTTATAGCGGAGCCAAGAAGAAAAGCCACCGGGATCTGGCAAAACGCATCGCAGAGCTTTCTCCCAGGGGGGGGCTCCCTGAAACCGTTGAAGGGCTCAGCAAGGCCATTGCCCTCTACGAGGATCAGATAGCATTGAATCTCAAAGAGGGAGTACAGACGGCAACCTACTGGAAGATACTGGCAACCAGATATATCGACAAAAAATTATACAACGAAGCTTTGAAAGCTCTGGAAAGGGCAGTATATTACAATAATGAAGATCCGACTTTATTTTATCTGACAGGCCTCTGTGCGGGGGTTGTGGCAAAATCTTCTCTGGATTTTCCCGGCACGGAAGAGAATTTGCAGATACGTTACTTTACCCTGGCGGAACAGGCTTATTTAAGATCGATAGAGCTTGATCCCGATTATCCAAAGCCCCGTTACGGGCTGGGAATTCTCTATAGCTTTGAGCTGGGACGTCCTCTGGAAGCCTTGCCTCATTTGGAACATTATGCTGAACTTCTACCCAGGGACATGAACGCACTCTTTGCCCTGGCGAGGGTTTATTATCAGACAGGAAACAACGGGCAGGCCCTGGAAATCTACGACCGTATCGTCCGGGAAGCCAGGAATCAGAACCAAAAGGCAGAGGCCCAGAAAAACAAGGAATTTATACTGGAGATGGATAATGGCTGAAAGAGGCTTGCTGGACTTTATCATCAGCCGTATTCCCGGTCTTGCTCCCGGGGAGCGTCTTAAACTGGCGGAAAAGTTTCATTCGGAAGATGAATTGCGCAAGTCCGCTAAAGTAGATATTGAAATGTGTATCCGCCGGCCTTTGAGGCGGAACTGGACCATGGAAACTGTGTGCGCCCTGGCGGAAGGCGACTTCAGGGCTGCCCTTCGGCGGGGCATACGCTGGACTTCATGGAATGACGGGGATTATCCGCCTCTCCTCCGGGAAATATTCGATCCGCCGCAGCTTCTCTATTACCGGGGGAAATTGCCCGACCCGGAGAAGCCCCTGCTGGCCATCGTCGGAACCAGGCATCCCAGCGCGGGCGCCCAGGCTCAGGCTTTTGAGATTGCACGGGAATTGGGCAGGGCCGGTGTAGCGGTGGTATCAGGACTTGCGCTGGGAATCGATGCGGCCGGTCATCGGGGAAATCTCGAAGCTTCCGCTCCCACCGTGGCGGTTCTGGGCTGCGGGGCGGATATGGTGTATCCTCAAAGCAACCGTCCCCTTGCCCGGCGCATACTGGAGGCCGGGGGGGCAATCATCTCCGAGTATCCTCCGGGGACGGAAGCCTTCAAGTGGAATTTTCCTGCCAGGAACCGGATCATCTCGGCTCTTGTGCGGGGAGTGCTTGTTGTGGAAGCGCCTGAACATTCAGGCGCCCTGATCACCGCGGACTTTGCCATGGATCAGGGCAGGGATCTCTGGACGGCTTCCGCCGGTATTGTTTCAGGCCCTGCGGGGGCGGGAACGCGGAAACTGGCGGAAGAGGGAGCGCGGGTCATTTACAATGCGGCGGAGATACTGTCGGAATGGAAGATTGAAAAAGGCAGGAGAGACGGAGATGCGGCCGTATTTCCGCCGGGACAGGCGCTGGCCATGTCTCTGGCAAAACAGCTTAATATTGAGTTTGATTCGGAAAAATAGGAAAAATTAATGACACGTGAAGAAAAAAAGATAGAGGGACAGAAAACAGACAAGGCAATAAAGGGGAAAAAAAGCTCTTCCCGCAAAACGGAAAAAAAGCAAAAAATTCTTGTTATTGTGGAGTCTCCTGCCAAAGCCAAAACAATCGAAAAATACCTGGGGAGCGATTACTCGGTAAAAGCTTCCATCGGCCACCTTATCGATCTTCCCAAATCGCGTCTTGCCATTGACGTGGATCATAATTTTGAACCTGAATATATCACCGTCCGGGGAAAGGCTAAACTCCTCAAGGAACTGCAGGGGGATGCAAAGAAAAGCGCCCGTGTATTACTGGCAAGTGATAATGACCGTGAGGGGGAGGCAATTGCCTGGCATCTGAGGAATGCGATCAGCGCTAAAAATGCCCGGGTACCGATTCAGCGTATCGCATTCAATGAAATAACTCCCCAGGCCATACGCGACGCGGTAGCCAATCCCGGAGACGTCGATGAATCCAAGGTGAATGCCCAGAAGGCCCGGCGGGTGCTGGACAGGCTGGTCGGTTACAATCTTTCGCCCCTGCTCTGGAAAAAAGTAAAGAACGGTCTTTCCGCAGGAAGGGTGCAGTCCGTGGCCTTAAGGCTTATCTGCGAAAGGGAAAAGGAAGTTGAATCTTTTATTCCCGATGAGTACTGGTCTCTTGATGCCGATTTCAAAGCCGGAAAGCATTCCTATACCGCCCAGTTGGTTTCCTGGCAGGGACGGAAACCGGAACTTAAAAATGAAGAATCGGTAAAGAGTATCATTGCGCAGCTTGAAAAGGCGGATTGTATTGTTCAGGATATCCGGGAAATTGAAAAGACCCTGCGGCCCAAGCCTCCCTTTACCACTTCCCAGCTTCAGCAGACTGCCGCCAACCGCCTGGGCTTTACCAGCAAGAAAACCATGCAGGTAGCCCAGATGCTCTATGAAGGGGTGAATACCGGTTCCGGCCGCATAGGGCTTATCACCTACATGCGTACAGATTCTGTGCGTATATCCCAGACGGCCCTGGAAGAAGTCCGGGAATGGATAAACGCCGCTTACAAAAATTCCCTGCCGGAAAAACCCAATGAGTATGCGGCGGGGAAGAAGGCCCAGGATGCCCATGAGGCAATCCGCCCTACCTATGTTAAATATACTCCCGATGATATTAAGGACAGCCTGAGCCGGGATCAGTTAAGGCTCTATACGATAATCTGGGAACGTTTTGTGGCCAGCCAGATGATCAATGCAAAAACACGGACGGTAAGCGCGGACATAGCCGCAGGGGAAGGGATCTTCAGGATCTCCGGAACCAAAATTACCGAGAAGGGATTTTATAAGGTAATGAAACTTCTTGCTTCCAGGGAAGAAAAAGGGGATTCCTATCCCGCATTGAAGAAGGGGGAGAAGATTCATGTTGACAAGTTCCATCCGGAACAGCACTTTACCCAGGGGCCGCCCCGTTTTACCGATGCTTCTATCGTAAAGACACTGGAAGAATTGGGAATCGGCAGGCCTTCTACCTATGCCAGCATTATCTCTGTTCTTTTGGATCGTTACTATGTAACCCGTTCCAACAAGCAGCTTGTGCCTTCGGTGCTGGGGCGTCTTATCAATGACATGCTGGTGGAGTACTTCCCCCATGTGGTGAATTCGGCGTTTACCGCTTCCATGGAAACAAAGCTTGATCAGGTAGAGGAGAGCGCCATCCGCTGGCCGGACATGATCCGGGAATTCTGGGATCCCTTCAAGAACACGGTGGACGAAGTCGGGAAGACTCTGGAATCATACAAGGGTTCCCTTGATGAGCCGACGGATTATGTATGCGAGAAATGCGGGAAACCTCTGATAAAGAAGCTGGGACGATTCGGGTTTTTCCTTGCCTGCAGCGGTTTTCCCGAATGCCGGAACACAAAGAGTATCCCCCTTGCAAAATGTCCCAAATGCGGCGGCGATATTGTTGCGCGGAAAACCCGCGGCCGGGGAAAGGAATTCTACGGCTGTAGTAATTATCCTGACTGTGACTTTATCAGCCACTTCAAGCCGATAAATCAGAATTGTCCCAAATGCGGCTGTTTCCTCGTGGAGAAGTTTGACAAGAAAAACGGCAGCCGTAAAGCCTGCATAAACCCGGATTGCGATTATCTGCATTCGGATGATGAGGCGGAAGACAAAGAGTCAAAGATTAAAGAGTCAAGGATCGAGGAGTGATAATCCGGAATGAGTGCTATGGAACAGAGCCTTGTTGATCAGTATCTTTTATATATCAAATCGGTGCGGGGAGTGTCTTCCCGCACGCTGGAAGCCTACGGGAAGGATCTTGAGCATTTTGAAAACTACTGCGCCAATCATGAGATAAAGATTGAGGAAGCGGAGATGAGAGAGGTAGAGGGTTTCATCGCGGATCTCAGCGCCGAAGGGATAGCCAGTGTCAGCGTGAACCGGGCCCTTTCCTCCATCCGGGGTTTTTACCGCTGGCTTGTACGTTTTGGAAAACGCCGCGATAATCCGGCCCAAAAATTGCGCAATCTCCGTTCCCCAAAAACCCTTCCGGCCTTTCTCTGGGAAGAGGAGATGGCCAGTTTCGCCGTGCTTCCCGAAACCGCAGGAATCCTGTGGCCTGAACGGGACAAGGCATTGATACTCTGTATGTACTCCGGAGGCTTGCGTATTTCGGAACTGGTTGAACTGTCCCTGGACAGGCTTGAAAAAGATTCAGGCGGTGCACGGGTTATCGGCAAAGGAAACAAGGAACGCTATGTGTTCTTTTCCGATCAGGCAAAAGAGGCTCTTAAGGATTATCTTTTAGAAAGGCAGGCCAGAATCAAGGGAGAGAAACCCACAAGGAGGGTTTTTATAAACCGGAAAGGAGGCCCCATTTCGGTTCCCGGAGTACGCTGGATTATTTCCAGATATGCCGGT
The DNA here is from genome assembly GCA_031268245.1 of Treponema sp. Classification (GTDB taxonomy): domain Bacteria; phylum Spirochaetota; class Spirochaetia; order Treponematales; family Breznakiellaceae; genus JAIRNJ01. Next base: position 19,333 of record JAIRXN010000138.1, read on the forward strand.
CTTTCGGGAATACAGAAAAAAATACACCCCCACAGCCTGAGGCACAGTTTTGCAACCCATCTTGTCAATTCCGGATGCGATGTACGGGTGGTACAGGAACTCCTGGGTCACGCAAGTATCTCTACTACACAGCGTTATACCCATGTGGATGTCGAGCGGCTTAAACGGGTATATACGAAGGCACACCCTCACGGGTAAAGTAATTAACGGAGATTATTGAACATGAAGAAAACTGAGATACGCAGTACAACGGTTTTGGCTGTCCGCAGACACGGACAGGTTGCCATGGCAGGAGACGGGCAGGTAACCATGGGCGAGACGGTGATGAAGAACAACGCCCGGAAGGTACGGCGCCTTATGGACGGCAAGGTTCTCTGCGGTTTTGCCGGAGCTACTGCCGATGCCTTTACCCTTTTCGATCTTTTTGAAGCGAAGCTCAAGGAATACTCAGGGGATCTGCTTCGCGCCGCGGTGGAGCTTGCCAAAGAATGGCGGACGGACAGAACCTTGCGGCGTCTTGAAGCCCTGCTTCTCGTGGCGGATCTACAGAAGACCCTGCTCATCTCCGGTACGGGAGATGTGATTGAACCTGCGGAAGACGCTCTGGCTATCGGGTCGGGCGGGAACTATGCCTATGCCGCAGCCCTCGCCTATCTTGAAGGTTCGGCCTTCAGCGCCGCGGAAATTGCAGAGAAAAGCCTGAAAATCGCAGGAAATATCTGTATCTATACCAACAGCCAGATAATGCTTGAGGAACTACCCTCGAAGGAAAAAAATAATGCCTGAATCAAATTCTCCGGTTATGAAAGAAGACCGAAACCTTGACAAGCTTACCCCAAAGGAAATAGTAACAGAGCTTGATAAATATATTGTGGGGCAGAAGAAAGCCAAGCGCGCGGTAGCGGTAGCCCTGAGGAACCGTATGCGGCGGCTCAAGCTGGAACCCGAAATCAGGGAAGACATCGCCCCCAAGAACATCCTCATGATAGGCCCTACCGGAGTCGGTAAAACCGAAATAGCCCGGCGTCTTGCAAAACTTGCCAATTCACCTTTTATCAAGGTTGAGGCTACCAAGTATACCGAAGTGGGATATGTCGGCCGGGATGTGGAATCCATGATCAGGGATCTCATGGCCGCCGGAGTTCAGATGGTAAAACAGGAGATGCAGGAATCGGTAAAGGCGGAGGCGGAGAAGCGGGCCGAAGAAGCCCTGCTGGATCTCCTTTTCCCGGATACCAAAAAAAAGCCAAAGGAAAGTAAGGTTAAGCAGCAGCCTGTAGTCCGTCCCATGGGGACTTTCTCTATAAATCCCGAGGGTTCCAATAGTTCCGGCCTGATCGGGACAGCCATTCAGGTGGGAATTCCCATAGACTACAATGTTCAAGGCGAAGGACAGTCTGATTCGTCTCCGGAAGAAGAAAGGGACAGGGAGGCGGAAGCTGCGGCGTTGAAGCAGGGAGGCAAGTCTACGCGGGAGACATTCCGCCAGTGGCTGAGGGAAGGCAGACTGGAAAACAGATCCGTGGAGATCATGATAAACCAGAATCCCCAGTTTCCGTCTATCGAGATGATGGGCGGCGGCATGGAGGAGCTTGAATCAAGCCTTTCCGGTATTGCGGGTTTCTTCGGCGCCAATAAAAAGAAGAAGGTAGTTACCGTTGCCCGCGCCCGCGAGATTCTCCAGTCGGAGGAAGCGGAAAAACTGATCGACCGTGACCGGGTAAGCGACGAAGCCCGGCAGCGGGTAGAAGAGACAGGCATCGTGTTTATCGACGAGATCGACAAGATTGCCGTCAAGGGCGACCGCGGCGGCGGACCGGATGTAAGCCGGGAAGGAGTACAGCGGGATATACTCCCTATCGTGGAGGGGGCAAGGGTGAATACCAAATGGGGGCCGGTGAATACCGATCATATCCTGTTTATAGCGGCGGGAGCCTTCACCGTAAGCAAGCCCTCCGATCTGATTCCCGAACTGCAGGGCCGTTTTCCCCTGAGGGTAGAGCTGGATTCCCTGGGCAAGGAAGAGTTTCTTCAGATACTGACGGAACCCAAGAATGCCCTTACCAAGCAGTATACCGGTCTTCTGGGGACCGAAGGCGTGGAGATTGAGTTCAGCGCCGAAGCGGTGGAGCGCCTGGCCGCCCTGGCCGCGGAGGTAAACTCACGGCTTGAGAATATAGGCGCCCGGCGGCTCCATACAATCATGGAAGCCCTGCTGGAGGAACTTTCCTTTGAGGCGCCTGATATTTCGCCGGCAAAGATACCGATTACCGTGGATTACGTGAACAAAAAGCTTCACGATGTGGTGAAGGATCAGGATCTGGGACGATATATCCTTTGAGCTTCTTGCAAAACTCGGTTAGTTTTGCCAAAGCTCTTGCAGTTTTTCGGCCTACGGCCTGCAAAACTGCCTTTTTTAGAGGTTGTTCTTTCAAAACTGAAGTTTTGAAAGAACTTCCTTTAACTGTTTTTTTAAGATACCGATAATTATAAACGGGAGGATCGGTAAACAATGAGCACTTTTTCCAAAACGGTAGATCTCCTTCACCGGGGCATGGACGCAGGCCTTGTCCGGGGGGAAGTAATCGCCAACAATCTCTCCAATGCCACTGTGCCCAATTTCAAGCGCTCCAACGTGAATTTTGAAAGCGAACTCAAGCGGGCCCTTGAAACGGAAGAGCGGCAGCCCAGGCTGGAACTCACCCTCACCAATCCCAAACACATGCCAAGCTGGAGGCCCAGGGATTACAGGGATGTAGAGATCCGGCGGGTACTGGACTATACCACGACCTATAACAACAACGGAAACAATGTGGATCCTGAACAGGAATTCAACCTGTTTCTGGAAAATCAGTTGAAATATACACTCCTGGCCCAGGCCGAAACCTTCGAGTTCAGCCAGGTTAACCAGGTGTTGAGGAGCTAATGAATGGGAATCTTTAATGCCATTAACATAGCGGCTTCCGGGATGAGCGCTCAGAGGCTCCGCACCGACGTGATTGCCGACAATATTGCCAATGTGAATACTACCCGTACCGACGAAGGCGGCCCCTACCGCCGCAGCCGGGTGATCCTCCGCCCCAGGGCGGAAAGTCCCTTCTGGCGTTCGCCCTTTCTGCCTGAGTCAATGGATGACGGCATCGGTAAGGGAGTCCGGGTGGTGGAAATAGAAAAAGATTTTTCTACGGAGAACAAGTACCGTTACGATCCCACTCATCCCGACGCCATTAAAACGGGCTCCCGTACCGGTTATGTGGAATTGCCCAATGTGGATATCGTTACGGAAATGGTGGACATGATCTCCGCTTCCCGCGCCTACGAAGCCAATGCGGCGGTTGTGGACGGGGCGAAAACCATGTTTCAGCGGGCTCTTGAAATAGGCGGGAGGTAGCATGAAGCGCAGCTTTCCATTGGCTTTGACGGCGCGGTCTTTTGATCGCAGCAATAGGAGCGCGGCATAACGATGAGTACGGTAATACTAACGCCTGATATGGTAAGCGGGGATCATATTCCCTTAAAGCTTACCCATCCAAAACATATAGCCCCCGCGCCCGGACAGTATGCAGATGCGGGCCGCCGGATTGAAGAGCTGAAAGCGAAAACCGGCGCCGATATGGTTGTCCGCTCGGGAGCATTTGAAAAAGCAATGCTGCAGGCGCTGGATCGTGTGTCGGGAGATCAGCAGTTTGCGAGCAATCTTGCCCAGCAGGCAGTAACCGATCCCGGATCGGTGGATGTTCATGATATCACCATTGCCCAGGCAAAGGCCCAGATGTCGCTCAGTATAACACGGAATATTTTGAGCCGTCTGGTACAGGGCTGGAGGGACATTATAAATACGAGATAGAAGTTCTTTCAAAACTTCAGTTTTGAAAGAACAACCTTTAAAAGATGACGCCTCATATTATAGGCAGAGCCTTTTAAGCGATAGAGGGGGGAGGGGACAAATGGAATTTTTACGCAAGGTTATTGCCCAGATACGGAATCTCTGGGGAAAGATGGCGACGATTCAAAGGATCATCCTTGCCGGGATCGCCGTGGCGGTAATAGGAGGCCTGGCTGCCCTTTTTACCGTCTCTTCGGCGCCCACACTGGTACCGGTGATCGATGCGCCTATCCGGGACGAAGCCGCGCAGGACAGGATCGTCATGCGGATCAACCAGGAAGGCGTCAAGGCTTCGGTGTCCCCTGCAGGAATAGTGCAGGTTAATGATGACGCAACCGCAAAAAGGATGCGCGGCATCCTTATCCGGGAAGACCTTATTCCTTCCGGTACGGATCCCTGGGCGATCTTTGACCGGGATCGCTGGACAATCACCGATTTTGAACGGAATGTAAATCTCCGCAGGGCGATCACCCAGATGGTGACGGATCACATCAAGGCAATTGATGATGTTGACGATGCCAATGTAACTATAGTGAGCCCTGAACGGGAACTTTTTGCGGCAGACCAGGACCCGGTAACTGCCAGCGTGGTACTGACTCCCAAACCGGGAAGCGACATTCTTGGTAACAGGAAAAAAATCGAAGGCATACAGAAGATCCTCAAATACGCTGTGCAGGGTCTCAGCGACGAGAATATCGCCATTGTCGACACGAACGGAAACCTCCTCAATGACTTTGAAGGCATGGCCGCCTTTGACAGGCTTTCCCTCATTGAGAAGGAACAGAAACTGATCCTCCAGCAGGAGACGCGCTACAGAGCCTTAATCCTAAAATCCCTGCAGGACATCTACACCAAAGACCGTGTCCGCGATCTTAACATCAAGATCGAAATGGATATGAGCAGGCGGGCGGTGGATACCGAAGAATACTTCCCCATCACCATCAAGCCGAGGACTCCCGGGCTTCCCTATGACGATTCGGAGTTGGTAGAATCCGTAACCAGGTCTACCAATACTTCCGTCACAAAGTGGGAAGGGACAGGACTCAACCCCGAAGGCCCCGCAGGTGTGGAAGGCCAGACCCCCCCGGCCTTCAAGGATATGCAAAACCTCTTCGGAAAGATGAGCCAGGAAACACTCTTCAAGAATGAAGAGATTAACAAGAAAACAACCCAGGAGGAGAAGAGTCCCCAGATCGACCGGGCAACCGTTTCGGTCAATATCGACGGAAAATGGAAATGGAAGTATACTGAAAAGGGGAAGCCGGTGATCCTGCCGGACGG
>JAIRXN010000006.1 GCA_031268245.1 Treponema sp.
CCTCTTGTTGCCGGAACGGGATCAAACTCTACAAAGTCCATGCTTGAGTATACAAAACGGGCAAAAGATCTGGGAGCCGATGCGGCGCTGGTGGTAACTCCATATTACAATAAACCAAACGATTCGGGGCTTATTGCCCATTTTGAAGCCGCCGCGGCCGTGGGTATTCCCATTGTGGTCTATAACATTGCGGGCCGTACCGGACGGAACATTCCTTCTCCGCTCATGGAAAAAATTGCGGAGATTCCCGGCATTGCCGGCGTCAAGGAATCCAGCGGGGACATGGGCCAGATTGGGGATGTGATTGCCAACATTGCCATGAAGCGTGACGGTTCCAATCCCTTCCGGGTGCTGAGCGGGGATGATGCGTTTACTCTGCCGCTTTGCGCCCTGGGGGGCGATGGTACTGTTTCCGTTATCAGTAACCTGTTTCCCGCCAAAGTTACTGCCCTGACGAAGGCGTGTCTTGAAGGGAACTATGCCGAAGCCAGGAGCATTCATTTTGAACTGCTTCCCTTTATGAAGGCCGCCTTTATCGAAACCAATCCGGCGCCGATCAAGGCGGCCATGAACATGGCGGGTCTTCCCGCCGGGCCTACCCGGCTGCCCCTGGGCCCCCTGTCTTCCGCACACACAGAGATTCTGCGGAAAGAGCTGGCGTCTCTGGGTCTTTTGAAAAAGTAATAGAAGCTGAGCTTGTTCGAAAACTGAAGTTTCCGGACAAGTTCAATGGAGTAAGATCATGTCAAAGATTCCCGTAGGCATCCTGGGCGCCACCGGCATGGTGGGGCAGCAGTACATTGCCCTGCTCAACAATCACCCCTGGTTTGAAGTCCGTTATGCTGCGGCCAGTCCCCGCAGTGCGGGTAAAAAATACAGTGATGCTGTAGCCGGGCGCTGGGCTGCCACAGGGGGCGATCTTCCCGCGGGTGCGGCGGATCTTGTTGTAGGAGACGCCAACGATATTTCCCAGACCCTTGCCGCCGCAAAGCGGGAAAACTGCGCCTTTGTGTTCAGCGCTCTGGAGATGAGAAAAGAGGAAATTCAATCCCTGGAGGAAGCCTATGCCGCCGCCGGCATTCCGGTGATCTCCAATGCCTCCGCCAACCGCTGGAAGCCGGACGTACCCATGCTTATTGCCGAAGTAAACCCCGATCATGCGGACATTATTCCTGCGCAGCGCAAAAACCGCGGCTGGGACAAGGGCTTTATTGCCGTCAAACCGAACTGTTCTATACAGAGTTACACTACTCCTGTGTATGCTCTTATCAGGGCGGGCTATGAGGTGAAGCGCCTCATAGTAAGTACCATGCAGGCGGTTTCCGGAGCGGGTTATCCCGGTGTTTCAAGTCTCGACATGATCGATAACATCGTTCCCTATATCGGCGGAGAGGAAGAGAAAAGCGAACTGGAACCCCTGAAGATCCTCGGTTCCATCGAGGGGGGGAGTTTTAAAAACGCCGAATATCCAAAGCTGAGCGCTCACTGCAACAGGGTTCCTGTTGTGGACGGGCATACCGCATGTGTAAGCCTTGAATTCGGCAAAGAGAAACCGTCCCTGGAAGAGATTAAACGGATTTGGACAGAGTTTAAGGCTCTGCCCCAGCGGGAATCTTTCCCCACGGCTCCCGCGGAGCCTATCATCTACAGGGAAGAGAACGACAGGCCCCAGCCCCGCAAGGATCGTAATTCCGGCAAGGCCATGGCGGTAACGCTGGGGAGGCTCCGGCCCTGTAATGTTTTTGACATTCGTTTTGTGGGTCTCTCCCACAACACTGTCCGGGGAGCCGCGGGCGGCGGTATTCTCAATGCGGAACTCCTCAGGTACAAAGGGTATATTTGAATTAAAGGAGGGTTTTATGGCGGCAAAGACATTTCCCCTGTCAAAAGAACAACTGACAGAAATTGTAAAGCGTTACCCCGCGCCCTTTTATGTTTACGACGAAGCGGCGATACGGAAGAATGTCCGGGCAATCAGGGAAGCTTTTTCGATTTTTCCTTCATACAGGGAACACTTTGCGGTAAAGGCTCTGCCCAATCCCTTTATCCTGAAGATTCTCGCCTCCGAAGGCATAGGGTCGGACTGTTCGAGTTATGCGGAACTGGCGCTGGCGGATATTGCAGGCATGAAGGGAGAAGACAATATGTTTACTTCCAATGAAACGTCCGCCGAAGAATACCGCCTTGCCCGTGGTCTTGGAGCGGTGATCAACCTTGACGACTTTAGCCACATAGAGTTTCTGGAAAAGACCGCGGGGATACCCTGCCTGGTCTCCTGCCGCTACAATCCCGGCCCTGTCAAGGAAGGAAATGCGATCATCGGAAAGCCTGAGGAGGCAAAATTCGGTTTTACCGGGGAACAGATCATCGAAGGTTTCAAAATCCTCAAAGCCAGGGGCGCTAAACGGCTGGCCCTGCACACCATGGTAGCCAGCAATGAATTGTCCATTCCTTACCATATTGAAACTGCACGAATGCTCTTTAATCTGGCGGTAGAAGTAAAGGAAAAGGCCGGAGTACGGCTTGAGTTTATCAACCTGGGCGGCGGCGTGGGGATTCCCTACAGACCGGAACAGGAAGCCGTCGATTACAAAGTTCTTGCCGCGGGAATAAAGAAAGCCTACGATGAAATTCTGAAACCCGGAGGACTTAATCCCATGGGCATCCGTACCGAATGGGGCAGAGCCATTGCCGGCCCCTATGGCTGGCTTGTTACCAATGCCGTCCACAGGAAGAGTATCTACCGGGAATACATAGGGCTGAATGCCTGCATGGCGGACCTTATGCGGCCCGGAATGTACGGGGCCTATCATCATATCACCATTCCCGGCAAGGAACATGTTCCCGCAACGGAAATATATGATGTAGTTGGGAGCCTCTGTGAGAATAACGACAAGTTTGCCGTTCAGCGGAAACTCCCCAAAATTGACACTGCCGCGGAAAATTACGGCCGTTCTCCCGGCGACTTTGTGGTGATTCACGATGCCGGGGCCCACGGCAGGGCCATGGGATTTAACTACAACGGCAAGCTCCGCTGCGGGGAGCTGCTGCTTCGTCCCGGCGGCGCAATACTGGAAATAAGACGGGCGGAAACATTGTCGGATTACTTTGCGACTCTGGATCTGGAAGCAGCCGGAAACTTTGTGCCGGGTTCTCCTAGGAGTTAAACCGGATATGAAACCATGTTTTATGCATAGGAGAACAAGATGTTAAAGCGGAATATCTGTATTGCCAATATTCAGGCAGGCTACCTTTTCCCGGAAATTGCCAGACGGAGACGGGAATTTGCAGCCTCTCATCCTGATGCAAAGATCATCAGCCTGGGAGTGGGGAATACCACGGAACCAATACTGCCCCACATTGATGAAGGTCTTGTTGAAGGCGCCGGGCGGCTTGGGACGGTAGAAGGCTATTCCGGTTACCAGGACGAGGGGCTTCTTTCGCTCCGGGAAAAAATTTCCGCGGTCTTTTACCGGAACACCATTACTGCGGAGGAAATCTTTATCTCCGACGGGGCCAAATGCGACATCGGGAGGCTTCAGTTGCTTTTCGGCGCAGGAACAAAGGCTGCCGTGCAGGATCCTTCCTATCCGGTTTATGTAGACGGTTCCGTGCTTATCGGAGCGGCCTCTTCCTGGAACGGTACAGGCTACGGCGGCATTGTGTACCTTCCCTGCACCGCGGAAAACAAGTACTTTCCCGATCTTTCCCTGCTGCCTGCAGACGCCCTTGTCTATTTCTGTTCTCCCAATAATCCTACCGGGGCGGCGGCCTCACGGCAGCAGCTTGAGTCGCTGGTGCAGGCAGCACGGAAGAAGGGCTGCATCATCATATTTGATGCGGCCTACAGCGAATTTATCCGGGATGCCGGATTGCCCAAGTCGATTTACGAAATCGAAGGAAGTAAAAGCTGTGCTATTGAAGTAAACTCGTTCAGTAAACCTGCGGGCTTTACCGGGGTACGCCTCGGCTGGACCGTTGTGCCGAAGGATCTAAAGTATTCAGGCGGGGAAAGCGTCAATGCGGACTGGGCCCGGATTGCCGGTACGATCTTCAACGGCGCTTCCAACATCGCCCAGGCCGGGGGTCTTGCGGCCCTGGACGGCGAAGGACTCAGGGAAGTGCGGCGGCTCACCGATTTTTACCTGGGAAACGCCGCGCTTATCCGCAGCGCATTGCAGGCCCTGGGGATCTCCTGCATAGGCGGGGACAATTCCCCCTATATCTGGGCCTGTTTCCCCGGGCGCAAGAGCTGGGATGTCTTTGCCGAGATTCTGGAAACCTGTCAGGTGCTAACAACTCCCGGTTCCGGCTTCGGCCCTGCGGGGGAAAGTTTTATCCGTTTCAGCGCCTTCGGACACCGCAGTGATGTCGAAGAAGCCTGTTCCAGGCTGAGCCGTCTTAAAATATAGTAGACTTGTTTCAAAATCCGGTATTTTGGAAAAGATTCGGTTACGTTTGTCACTTTTGCTTGATTATTCTTCTGTCATGACTATCTCTAAATAGTGAGCCTCTTGCAAAACCCGGTTGGTTTTGCATCGGCTCTTGCAGTTTCTCGCCTAACGGCTGCGAAACATGCATTTTTAAGCGGTTGCTCTTTCAAAACTGAAGTTTTGAAAGA
>JAIRXN010000008.1 GCA_031268245.1 Treponema sp.
TCTTTCAAAACTTCAGTTTTGAAAGAGCAACCGCTTAAAAATGCATGTTTCGCAGCCGTTAGGCGAGAAACTGCAAGAGCCGATGCAAAACCAACCGGGTTTTGCAAGAGGCTCACTATACAAATAAAAAATTCTTGTTGACAGATCCGCCTTCAATAGTATATATACATGTATAAGGATGGATTATGAAAGCGTTGCTGATGGAAGAGTACAAAAAACTTACGTACACCGATGTTCCGGATCCGGTGATTGAGACGGGCCGGGATCTTCTGGTAAAGGTAAAGGCCGTTTCTATCTGCGGTTCCGATGTCCACGGCTTTGACGGTTCCACCGGCCGGAGGAAACCGCCCATCATCATGGGTCACGAGGCGGCGGGGGAAGTTGCCGGCATAGGGAAGGACGTAAAGGACTTTAAGATCGGCGACCGGGTTACCTTCGACTCTACCATCTATTGCGGCGCGTGTTACTACTGCCGGAACGGACAGGTGAACCTCTGCGACAACCGCATGGTCCTGGGGGTTTCCTGTGACGAGTACCGGCGGCACGGGGCTTTTGCCGAATACGTAGTGGTTCCGGAACATATCTCCTGTCATCTGCCCCCGAATCTGTCCTACAAGGAAGCCGCCATGACCGAACCCGCCGGAGTGGCCGCCCACGCCTTCCGGCTGAGCCCGGTGGGTCTTAACGATACGGTAGCGATAGTCGGCGCGGGGCTTATCGGCCTCCTTCTCCTGAGCGTACTAAGATCCTCGGTATCGGGCAGGATTATCGCCCTGGATACCGACGGGAACCGGCGGAAAATCGCCCTGGAAAGGGGAGCGGACGCGGTATTCGATCCTTCCGAAGAGGATTGCCGGGAAAAGATCCTGGCCTTTACCGGGGGCCGGGGGGCCGACCGGGTCTTCGAGGCCGTGGGAGCTGCCGCCCCCATCCGTACCGCCATTTCCATTGTCCGCAAGGGGGGATCGGTCACCCTTATAGGCAACGTGAGCCCGGCTGTCGAGCTTCCCCTCCAAAGCGTGGTCACCCGGCAGATAAGCCTCATCGGTTCCTGCGCAATCAGCGGGGAATATCCCCTGGTACTGGACATGATCGCCCGGAAAAAAATCGACGCGGCCTCCCTGATCAGTAAGGAAGCGCCTCTTTCGGAGGGCCAGATCTGGTTCGACAAGCTCTACAACCGGGAAGACAATCTCCTCAAAGTGGTACTGATCCCCTAGTACCTTGAAAAAGGCGGAGGTAGGTAAAATCGTGAAAGATAAAGTACGGATAGGTCTTTTAGGCTACGGGAAGGTCGCCAATCTCCATGCCGAGGCATTGGAAGCGGTAAGGCGGGGGGAACTGGTGTCGGTGTGCGGCCGGAACACGGAGAGGCGGGACGCCTTTGCCGCCAAATGGAGGATCGCCTCCCGGGAAAGCGCCGCTGAGATGGTACGGAAGGACAAGGTGGACGCGGTAATCATTACCACCCCCCACCCCCGGCACAGGGACGGGGCCCTGGAAGCCCTGGCCGGGGGGGCGCATGTCCTGGTGGAAAAGCCCATGGCCCTTACCGTGGCTGAATGCGACGAGATGATCGCCGCGGCCAAAAAGACGGGCAAGATCCTCTCCCTGGTATGCCAGCGCCGCTGGTTTCCCGCCTGCGTCCGGATCAAAGAAGCTATCGATGCTGGAAAGCTGGGTAAGCCCATCCTGGCCCAGTTGACTATCCTGGGCTGGCGGGACAAAGCCTACTACGACAGCGATCCCTGGCGGGGCAAGTGGGACAGCGAAGGGGGAGGGATCCTGATCAACCAGGCGCCCCACCAGATAGACCTGCTCCAGTGGTACATGGGCCCCTTTGAGGAGATCCAAGGCTTCTGGGATAACTTTAACCACCCCTACATTGAAGTAGAGGACAGCGCCGTGGCGGCCATCCGCTTTAAGAACGGCGGCCTGGGTTCGGTACTGGTAAGCAATTCCCAAAAACCGGGGATCTACGCCAAGGTGCATATCCACGGCAGTTCCGCCTGGTCCGCCGGGGTACAGACCGACGGGGGCGCCATGTTTATCGCCGGAATGAGTTCCATCACGGAGCCTCCCCTGAACGACCTCTGGACCATCGAAGGGGAAAAGGACCTGTTGGACAAATTTCGGGCTGAAGACGAAGCCTTCTTTAAGACTATCAACGCCACGGTGTATTTCTTCAGCCTCCAGCTTGAGGATTTCTGCGGCGCCATCCAGGACGGCCGCCCGCCTGCCTCCAGCGGGGAAGAAGGCCGGGAGACGGTAAAGTTCATAGAGACTCTGCTGCACCCCGAGAAATAAGATCAGCCTTAACGAAATTGCTTTTTACCGGTTTCTATTTACCGGTTTTTATAGTATACTTTGTTTTATGAATATTGTCATGTTTACCGATGCATACTGGCCCCGGGTGAATGGTATTTCTGTTTCAGTGGAATCGTTTTCCCGGGCCCTTATTCGTTTGGGGCACCGGGTGATGATAATCTGCTCAGTTTATCCGGAATCCCTGTTGGAAGAGTTCAAGTTTTTTACCGGCGAGGTGGAAGATAACGGTCCCCAGGAACCCATTATACTCAGGGCGCCTTCCATGCCCCTGCCTTTGCCGATTTCCAAAGAAGACCGGCTTGCCAAAACTTCAGGCTGGTTCTGGGTCGCAAAACACATCGAAACCTTTAATCCCGACATTGTTCATATCCACACGGAATTTGTAATTGCGCAATTCGGCTTTTCTTATGCCAAACTTCACTATCTTCCGGCAGTCTACACCTTTCATACCATGTGGGAGGATTACATTCTCTCCTATTTCCCGATGGTGCCGGGTTTTCTGCTGCGGTACATTGCCCGCCGGATTCTTAAAAGCGCGCTGCGCCATGCGGATCTTGTCATCGTGCCCACTCCCCAGATACGGGAAGTAGTAAATCGTTACCGGGTACGCAAAGAAACGGTGATGCTTCCTACGGGTATAGATCCCAGGCAGTTTGATCACAGCAGGGAAGATATCGAAGCCTTTCGGAGAAAACTCCAGGAGCAGTTCCACGGTCTCAAGGGCAAGCGCATCCTCCTCTTTGCGGGCCGGGTAGCCCAGGAAAAGAATATTTCATTTTTGCTGAAACTGCTCCCCTCCATACGGGAAGAGCATCCCGACACGGTGCTGCTCATTGTGGGAAACGGTCCGGATCTTGATTCTTTCAAAAAAGAAGCGGAAGAGCTGGGATTGACTGACTGCTGCTTCTTCCCCGGATACCTCAGGCGGGAGGAGCTTTCCCTTGCCTATGCCGTCTCCGATATTTTTGTGTTTCCTTCAACAACCGAAACCCAGGGACTTGTGACCATTGAGGCAATGTTTTCAGGCTTGCCGGTTGTGGCTATCGGCGAGATGGGAACCATTCAGGTGATGAACGGGGACAACGGCGGCTTTATGGTAAAGAATGATCCTGAGGAGTTCAAGAAAAAGGTCTGCATGCTTTTGAGCGACAGGGAACTCTATGAACAGAAGGTTCTTGATGCCAGAGCCCATGCCAAGTTCTGGACTATTGATAATATGACAGAAAGACTGCAGGGTATCTACGAAAAAATCCTTGATACGTGGCCGGGTAAGAAGAGCGGCAGTTAGGTGCCAAACGTAAAAACCGAATCGGACATGAAACGGAGTTTAATGCAGTCTCCGGATGATTTTGTCTCTCTGGGAATTGAAGCCGGTCTTGCGGAGCGGCTGCCGGAACGGGGCATAAAAAAACCTTCGGAAATTCAAAGACAGGTTATACCCCTGATCCTTGAAGGGAAGGATCTGTTCTTCAGCTCGGCGACGGGGACGGGGAAAACCTTTGCCTACCTTTTGCCCATACTGCAGAGGCTGAACGGAAGCGGGCCTTCGGCGCTGCTCCTTGCCCCTACATACGAACTGTGCGCCCAGATAAAAAACGAAACGGATTTCCTGCTGAAAACAAATTCCGTTTCCCGTTCCGTGCATTCAAGCCTCCTCTTAATCGGCAGCGGAAACATCTCCCGGCAGATTGACAGCCTGAAAAAAAATAAGCCCGCGGTAATTGCGGGAAATCCGGGAAGGGTACTGCTGCTTGTAAAAATGAAGAAACTTTCGTTGAAGGCCCTTTCTTTTCTTGTGCTTGATGAAGCCGACAGGCTTGTCTCGGACGAAAGCCTCGCAGAAACCCGTGAACTTTTGGAACTGATTGGCAGGGAAACGGGAGCCCCGCCGCTTGCCGACAGACCCGGGACCCGGCCTGTGTATATTTCCTGCTCGGCAACCATAACGGACAAATGCCGTCAGAGGCTTCTGCCTTTTTTCAGGCCGGATCATGCCGTAGTATCCCTGTCAAACGAAGACGTGCTCCGGGAACGGATAGAACATTGGGCCTTCTTTGCGGAGCGCAGGCATAAAATTTCAAGCCTCCGTTCCTTTCTGGCGGCGGTAAAGCCGGGGAAGGCTCTTGTGTTTTCAGGCGGCGCAGGACAGCCGGGTAATGTTGTCTCCCAGCTCCAGTATCATCATATCAATGCCCTGCCCCTGTTCGCCGGCATGGACAAGAAGTCCAGGAAAACCGCCATAGACGGTTTCCGCAGCGGGAAAGTAGACGTGCTGGTGTCAAGCGATCTCGCCTGCCGCGGCCTCGACATAAACGGCGTCACTCATATAATCGCCCTTGACTGCCCCGGAGAAGATCTGGTCTACATACACCGTGCGGGAAGAACGGCCCGCGCGGGAAGGCGGGGGGTAATGGTTACTATAGGAGACGAACAGGAGATGAAGGCCCTCGCGCGGCTCGAAAAACGCCTTGGTATTAGGGTGGAGCCGAAGATCCTGTTTCGGGGAAAAATCGCGGCGGCCGGCAGCACATGAAAAATTCTGCGGCGAGGTTGCCGCCGGATCTATAAAGAGGTAAAAAATTGATAATTTCTATATTTGATAACCTATAAAGGAGAAGCGCCAGGTACACAACATCATGGGGAATGTGCCGCCGCAAAACATTGTCGCCATGTTCGACGAGGCGTACAAGAATAGTTTTTACTCCGGACCTGTACAGAAATAGCATAGCCGGACAACTCTCAAAGCCCCAAAGTGTTCCGGCCTATCCGGTGAACCGTGAATATCCGGACACTGTTTAGCGGGCAGTCCCGGCGGAAGGTATGATGAGTACTTTTTCTATTCTGTTGCCGTCCATGGAGAGGATGCGGAAGGTGTAGGAACCGTATTCAAAGATATCATTTGTCTTCGGGACTTCTCCTGTCAGGGAGAGGATGAAGCCTGCCAGGGTATGGTATTCCGGGTTTGGGCCCTGATTACTGGAATTGAGACTTTCAAGCGACAGGGCCTGTGCTATATCATCGATGCTGATACTGCCGGAAGCAGTAAAACTGCCGTCCTTTTCCCGGTTGAGTTCTTCCCCTTCACCGGCCTCCGCGGAAAGCTGGCCTATAATCTCTTCTACCAGACCCTGTACCGGCAGTATCCCCGCAAAGCCTGAATATTCATCCATTACAAAGAGGTGGTCTGTTTCGCCCTTTTTGAAGGCTTCAAAGGCTTTGAGGGCGCTCATGGTTTCCGGCACGAACTGGGGCTGTTTCAATATACTTCTCAGTCCTCCCGAAAAACCGGAGAGCAGGGCCTTGAGTATGTCTTCGCGGAAGACCATGCCTACAATTTCGTCCAGAGCTTCCTTTGCCACAGGGAAACAGTTCTGGTTGTTTTTCTTGAGGGCAAGGCTGCGGATCTCTTCAACCCCTGCGTTTATTTCGATCCAGTCGATCTCGGAACGGTGAGTCATGAAGGCTCGTACAGGCCGATCTCCCAGATAGAAAACCCCTTCCACCATGTCCCGTTCCCGGCTTTCCACAACGCCGGATTTTTCACCTTCCCTCAGGGCAACGCGCAGTTCCTCTTCCGTAACGGCGGAAGTTTTTTCGTCAAGGCCGAAGGCATTACGGATCAGCGTCTTGAGTCTGAGGGAGAGAAGGCTGAAAGGCCGCAGAATCGCCGCCAGAACTTTAACGAGGGGGAGCACGGCGGCCGATATTTTTTCCGGCGCCGAAAGGGCGATCATTTTGGGGAGCATGTCCCCCAGGAGCACTGCCGCAGCGGTGATGCACAGGGTAATCGCGGCGGGCCCGAGGATACCGGCATAGGGAGCGATGCTTTCGATGTTTTTAAGGGATGCGCTAAGGTACCGCGCGGGCCCAAAACCTCCGGCCGCACCGGCAAGGATCTCCAGAAAGATGATCCATATACGCAGGCCCGCAAGAAATACCGGCGGATTTTCCGCCGTTTCCAGAACCTGCCGGTACTTCCGGTTTCCATTTTCCGCCAGGGTACGAAGGTAGGTTTTCCGTGAACAGGTAAAAGCGGTTTCCGCCAGGGTGAAAAAGGCTTTGATAAGAATTACGGCCAGTATAAAGAGGATACGGGAGGAGATGTATTCGGCTCCGGCGATTCCGGAATTAAGCCAGGGATCCTCCATTTAGCTGCCGATCTCTTCCCGCGTGAGGGGACGCACGATGTGGATTCCCTCCTGGCTGGTTTCCTGAACCTTGTTTTTGCCGTCGGGGGTGAGTTCTCCCAGGATCTGGACAATGGGGTACTTGGGTTTTTCGGGTATAACATCCACCACCTGGCCTTTTTTGGCGTTGGAGAGGAGCACGTAGAGGCCGATGGGATAGATTGAAAGGGAGAAAACCAGGGCCCGGACAACTGTCTCATCATACTGCCTGCCCTCGTTTTTCAGAAGTTCCAGCATGCCCGTGTACCCGTCCTTGGCCTCCTTGTGGGGCCGCTTTGTGGAGAGGGCTTCATAGGAGCATGCCACGGCAATTATCTTTGCATAGAGGCTTATCTTGTCGCCGGTGAGCTTTTGGGGATAACCCGAACCGTTTTCCCGTTCATGGTGTTCAAGGACAGCCACGCTTACCGCGAGGGGAAAATCGAAGGATTTAAGGATATTGAAGGAGAGCACCGGGTGGGTAAGAATGGCCTTGCGTTCCTGGGGAGTCAGAGACCGCCTGGACAGGTAAACTTGGGGCGGCAGCTTCATCATGCCTATTTCGTGGAGCAGGGCCGCCACACCCAGCTCTATGAGCCTGTGGCTGACCAGTTTCAGGGTAAAACCGATGACGATCGCTATTATTGTGGAACGGACCGCATGGCTTGCCAGATAGTTTTCATCCGGTGAAGGCTCTATATTCCGCATAACCCGCATGATAAAACGCCGGTCCTGCCGGATAATATCGCAGGCAGTCTTGATCTTATCCGCCACCTCCTTGAAAACCAGGGTGTTTTTGATGGCTACTTCTGTCAAAAGAGTCTCTACATATTTCTGAAAGGCCGTATAGAATTCTTCAGCCCGCTTGATCTTGTCGCCATCGGAGAGGAGGGACATCTGGGTGAGTTCCTGTTCCTCCAGCGCGTCTACTTCTTCGGCCGCATATTCTTTCCCCGGCTCGCCCTCGGTTAAAATTTCCTTGAATTTCCAGTCCTGCAGAGCCTTGAACAACTGTTCGTCAAAGGGTGTCTCCGGAGCGGCCAGTATAAACTGGTTATCCAGATAGACCGTCTTGGAAAAATAACTGTTCGGCGGTATCTCTTCCAGCACATAATGTCTCATTAATCTTTCTCCATGCCTTCCTTATTGCAATTTGTTTCAAAATATTATTAAGTTAAAAAACCACCCCAAAACTGCCAATTTGGGACAAGCTCAAACAAGGCGCTATATTCTATTATATCGCTATTATTATTCTCGGTATAGGGGAATTGCATTTGAAATTCAAATCCGTTTTCATCATCTTTGATGCAATTATACTCTTTTTCCTGCTTCTGCTGACGGTTATGCCCATTTTTACCCTGGGGCCCTCCATGGCGATGGAGTTTTTGGCCTCAATCCGGCCCCTGTTCCTTGTTTTTCTGCTTGCTCTGATTTTTTTGAATGTTTTTTATGCTGTCAAGTACCCGCTTTTCAGGCTTTTGGAGATGGAAGACTGGCCTGCCCTCATCCGGTACCTTGAGCAGAAGGTGATTCAGGAAGGGCATTACAGCGCTTCCCTGGTACGGCTTTTGGCGAATACATACCTCGTGATGTCCGATTCCGCAGGGGTGACAAGTTTTGAGGCGAAAGTTGCCGTTGCCAAACCGGCCCTGCTTGAGTCAAACGCCCTGATCTTCGGCGCCGCCCGGATCCTCAGGGAGGATTACGCCGGCGCGGCGGTTTTTTTCAGGAACCGGCTGCACGGAGGGGCAAAACGGGATAAAGACTGGCTCCAGTGGTACTATGGTTTTTCCCTGCTGCTGGAAAGGCATTTTGAAGAAGCGGCCGGGCAATTCAGGACTTTGGCGGCATTTTCGGCGGATGCCATGGTAACAGGTCTTGCCTCCTGGTTCCTCTTTGGTGTCCTGGCAAAGAACATGGAACAGGGAGAAACGGCCCTGAAGAGCGCCGAAGAAGGCCGGATGAGGCTCCGTAAGGATATAAAGACCCGTAAAGACTGGGAGAAGGAAGGAGCCAAACTGGAAACTGAAGTTCATGCGGCAATTCTGAAGAAATACATTGACAAGGCCGCCGAGTGGATCTACGGCAGTACGGGGGAAGGAGCGCTTACATGAGAAATTTTTCAAAATCGGTAAAACTGGATGAAGTGTGTTACGACATACGCGGCCCGGTACTCAGGGAGGCAAAACGCCTTGAGGATGAAGGTTTTCGTATCCTCAAGCTTAACATAGGAAATCCTGCCGCCTTTGGCTTTAATGCGCCGGATGAGATAATTCACGACATAATAGTGAATCTGCAGAATGCCCAGGGTTACGGAGACAGCCGCGGCCTCTTTGCGGCCCGCAAGGCGGTTATGCACGAATGCCAACTCAAAGGGATTATGGATGTAGGCATAGATGATATTTACATCGGCAACGGGGTGAGCGAACTTATCATGATTGCCATGCAGGGCCTTCTGGATTCAGGCGATGAGGTTCTTATCCCTATGCCCGACTATCCCCTCTGGACAGCGGCAGTAATTCTGTCGGGAGGCAGGGCGGTGCATTATCTGTGCGATGAAGAATCCGGCTGGAATCCCGATCTTGATGATATCCGTTCAAAAATAACAAGCCGCACTAAGGCTGTCGTGATTATCAATCCCAATAACCCCACGGGAGCGGTGTACGACCGGGAGATTCTGGAAGGGATAGCAAAAATAGCGCACGAACACGATCTTATCGTCTACGCCGATGAAATTTATGACAAGATAACCTATGACGGGGCTGTGCATATACCCATGGCAACCATTGACCCTGAAATTCTTACGATCAGTTTCAACGGTATGAGCAAGGCCTACAGGGCCGCAGGCTTCAGGGCAGGCTGGATGTTTCTGTCGGGCAACAGGAAATGTGCGGAAGGCTATGTAGACGGCCTTGAGATACTTTCCAACATGAGACTCTGCGCCAACATGCCTGCCCAGTTCGGAATACAAACGGCGCTGGGCGGCTATCAAAGCATCAAGGATCTCGTCATCCCCGGAGGAAGACTTAAAGAACAGCGGGATGTGGCGGTCAGCATGGCGGACTCCATCCCCGGCCTTTCCGTGGTGATGCCCAGAGGAGCCCTCTATTGCTTTCCCAGAGTAGACACGGCCCGCTTCAACATTACCGACGATGAAAAATTCATGATAGATCTATTGCGGGAGCAGCATCTCCTCATGGTTCACGGCACGGGCTTTAACTGGCAGAAACCGGATCACTTCCGCATCGTTTTTCTTCCCGACAAGGCCACCCTCGCGGATGCCATGAAGAGGCTTGCCGTATTTCTTGAACACTACAGGCAGGATTGAAATGGACAATAATATACCATACATCGAAAAAATTATCCCTATTATTGTATCTTTTGCTTCACCGGACCAGATTATACTTTTTGGTTCATATGCGCGAGGGGATAATACGGATAAAAGTGATATTGACTTGCTCATCGTGAAGAAAGGCTTGAAAAACGGGCGGAAAATGAGCGGTTCAATTTACATGGCTTTTCTTGAAAATGAAACAGGTATCCCTGTCGA
>JAIRXN010000015.1 GCA_031268245.1 Treponema sp.
TGACGAATGTCTTCTTCGCTGTAACCGTGTCTGAACGCCGAATCTATGAACTCAATCGCCGGCTCCATACCCTGACTATACCGCACTCAGCCGCTTGTAGCAAGAAAAGAAAACGCGGCAGCAGGATACACGCATGGCAAACAATTAACCACCACACGACTTTTGTTCGTGACGCAATCGGGTATATATACATTACCCCCGCCGATCCACGGCGGGCGGTTCATTTGAAACTTTCTTCCACCGGTTTTACCGTTTTAGGCTTGACAAAAAACGCTAATTCCATCAATGTCCCAGATTGAAACATTCAAAGGGTATTCGAGCTTGTTCCAAAACCATGATCCTTCAGGATCGCCGGGTTCCGGGACGGCTTTATTTTACGAGAATTTGATAGGAAAAACCGCTGTTCTTAAGCATGTACAATAAAATACAGGTTTTTTTCATCACATTAAAAAACAGCAGGAGAAGCTTTTATGGAACAGGCATTTTTGGAAAAGATGGACAAGTCCCTGTCCGACCTGAAAACAGACATTATCTCGAATTTGGCAGCCGGTAATGCCGATTTTAAGGAAATTGTTGAGGGTATGGATCCCAAAGACTTTGCGGATCTCGCATCTGATGACATAGACAGGAAAATGATTGAAGCTATAGGTTCGGCGGATCTCAAGCGTCTCAAGGCCATTGACAGCGCCATCACCCGGATCAAGCAGGGCAAATATGGTCTCTGCGTACGCTGCGGCAAGAAGATCCCCCAGGAGAGGCTTGAGGCCATGCCCTATGCCCTGATGTGTATAGAATGCAAGAGCGCCGAAGAACGGCGGAACAGATAGGAGGCTTCAACCCGCAAGAGCATATAATTGTGCTCAGAGCATATCATTGCTCAGAGCACATAGTTGCTCAGAGCACATAGTTGCTCAGAGCACATAATAGCTCAGAACACATGATCGCTCAAGGCTTCATGCTTCCACAGGGCTTTTCCGTTGCGGCGGCCCTGAAAAAGCACATGCTCCCTGTAACCGGCCTCCCGGAGCGCTTGAAGCGCAATGCCGTAATGACCGTCCAGATCCTCCGCACGGTGGGCGTCCGCGGTGATCAGGGCCGGGACGCCGGCTTCCCGGAAAAAACGTAATATTTTTACCGACGGATAGGTTTCCGGGATGCGGCCGCGGTTGATGCCTCCGGTGTTAACTTCGACCACTATTCCCGCCTTCAGGGCCGATTCCGCAATCTCCCCGGCCCGGCGAAGGCAACGCTCATCCTCCGGATCGAAAAAACGGCCTTTACCGTTGTTTTTCTTTAAGAGATCCGCATGACCGAGGATATCGAAGCCGCCTTCCGCAATCATCTCTTCCACGGTATCCCAGTATTTCTCTATAAAGGCTCTGCCGTCTCCGCCGAAACCTTCCCTGAAGCCCCTCTCCGTCTCCTCAAGAGGTCCGTCCACGGTAAAGTACGCTCCCCCGGAGGGAACAAGGTAATGAACAGAACCGATGATGTAATCCGGTCCGGGAAAGCGGCGGCGCAATTCGGCAGGGCTTGCAAAGCCTTCTATGTAGTCCGCCTCAAGACCTGAGTATATATCAAGTTTCCCGGCCCAGCGCTTCCGGGCCTCTTCAATCTCCGCCAGGTATGCAGGGAACTTTTCCGCCTTCATGTGCCACACGGTATCGGGGATCTCTCTTGCCGCATTCCGGCACAGACTGAGTGGAGCATGGGAACTGAAGCCCAGGGATACAAGCCCCTTTTCAAAGGCCCTGCAACAGATGGTTTCGATTTCACCGGTTCCGTCACAGTAGATACTGTGAGTGTGTAAAGAAGAAAAATGCATCAAAAGCCCGCCAGCCATGCCTCTGCGGCCGCCCGGAACTGTTCAAAGGCATCCTGAACCGGAGGAAAGGCGGCCTCCGCTTCGACCTTGTCCTTATTTTTACAGGCAAGCTCAAGCCGCAGAGCCGTCTCCCCCAGCTTCTTAGCTCCCATGGTCAGGGCGCTCCCCTTTACCGTATGGGCTTCCCGGAAGACTGTCTCCCAGTCAGCCTTCGCAATCAAGTCCGGTACCAAACTGAGCTGCTCTGCGGTCCGTTCCAGATACCGCGCCAAAAGCGATCTTACCGACTCTTCGTTACCCATAAAAGTATCCAGAAGATCTGCAGTATCAAAAACCGGCGGTGTCTCTGCGGGTTTTACGGCTTCCTGTTTTTCTGCCGGGGAAGATCCCCCGGGCGCAGAAACGCTGCGCTCCGGCAGGGCCTCTGCTCCGGCGGAATAGCTTTTTTCGGATTTCTTTCCTATCCATTTGTGCAATACCGCTTCGGCATCTTTCCTTTTGAAGGGTTTCACCAGAACATCATCAAAACCGGCGGACAAACAGTGTTCACGTTCGTCCGCAAGAACGCTGGCGGTAACGGCGATAATAGGATCGGTGTAACCTTGACGGCGCAGTCTTTCTGCAGCCTCGTAACCGTTCATCCTGGGCATCTGAATATCCATAAAGATAAGAGCGGGTTTTTCGGTTTCCGCCTTTTCCAGGGCTTCAATCCCGTCATCCGCCAGAACCGAAGGAAACCCGAGCTTGCCGGCGATTGCGGCAAAGAGCTTCTGGTTTACCGGATGATCTTCCACGATGAGCAGCAGAGGCTTGTCTTTTTGCGGCCCGCCGCTTTCGCTGCCTGCACTTTCCTCTCTCCTGCTTTCCCCCTCTTCCACCATGTCAAGTTCAGAAACAAATTCCGGGTCGTTTTGAGTGAAGGCTTCCCTGACAACATCCGCCAGTTTCCGTCTTTTTATGGGTTTATTGATGTAGGCCCTGAACCATTTAAGAAGGGTCATCTTGGTGTCCCTGCCCAAAAGACCATGAGGAACCATAAGGATCAGCGCCATGGATTCAAGGCCGGCATCGTTGTGAATCTCCGCGGCCAGGCGCCAGCCGTCCATCACCGGCATGATCATATCGATAAAGCAAAGTTCATAGGGCTTCTTCCGTTCTACGGCGCCGCGCATCATATTCAGGGCCTTCCCGCCTGAAAGAGCGCCCTCGGCGTTTATGTAACCCAGATCCCTCAGGTAGGAAATGACAATATGAAGACTCTCCTCATTGTCATCAACTACAAGGATACGCATTGCGGGATTCAGGGGAGGCGGCAGAGGAACGGTTTTTTCGGGGGAACGCTGTATGGGAATGGTAAAACGGAAGATCGAGCCTCCGCCCTGCCTGCCTGTCATGCTTATCCTGCCCTTCATCATCTCCACAAGGCTCCGGCTTATTGCCAGCCCGAGGCCCGTACCGCCGAAACGGCGGGTGGTGGACGCATCGGCCTGCATGAAGGTAGTAAAAAGAAACTCACGCTTCTCCTCGGGCACTCCTATACCCGTGTCTTCGACAGAAACCGTGACAGCCTCGACAATATTAAGCTCCGAAAGCCGTGCCCTTATCGTTACCCCGCCTTCCCTGGTAAACTTCACCGCATTCTTTACCAGGTTGATGATCACCTGCCGGAATTTATTCGGATCTCCAATAATGCTTATATCAAGTTCCAGAGGAATGTACACCTCCATTTCAAGGCCTTTCCTGTGGGCTTCGATACAGATCATCTCCACCGCCTGCTCAATGGTTTCGGCAAGACGGAAGCCGATCTGTTCAAGCGCCATCTTCCCTGCTTCAATCTTGGAATAGTCAAGAATATCATTGATAAGAGAAAGCAGTACTTCTGCGGAAAATTTTACCTGCCCGGAATACTCCGACTGCTCCTTGTCCAGGACAGTATCCTGCAGTAATTCTATCATTCCAATAATCGTCTGGATGGGAGTGCGGATCTCGTGGCTCATGTTGGCAAGAAACTGGCTCTTGGCCTCCATGGCTTTTTCTGCGATTTCACGATCCTCAAGAAGCCGCTGTTCCTCTTCACGGGCCCGCGTCTGATCGTCAATGGCAAAGCCGATAAAGGGCCCCTGCAGTTTTTCCGCACTGTTATCTATGTTTTCCATAAGCCATGCATGGATCTTGAACCACCGGGTATTTTCAGCCTTCTGCGCCTCCTTGACGGAGGTATAGAAAACTATTACACGGGCGGCGCCCGAGATGAGTCTGTAGAAATAGGTAACATACTCTTCTTCGCTCTCCAGCCCCAGAAACCCATGCATGGACAGAGGGCTGCCGTCTTTATCCTTCCCGCCGGAATTCAACGCGGCGAAAAGTGTCCGGAAATGGGGATTTGCGGCAATAATATTGCCGCGAAGATCGGTGATCACCATTGACTCTCCGGCATCGCCGAAGAAACGGTCGAAAATGTTGAAAGCGGATTCCCGGGGCATCTGATTCATCACGGCTTAAAAATTCGGCTCAAGAATTTCTATGGCTTTCTTGAAAATGGCATCCGGTTTCAGGGGCTTGGTGAGATAACTCTTGATTCCCATCTGGAAGGCCCTGATTACAGTATCCCGCTGGGTCACCGCCGAAAGGACGATAACAGGAACAGTAATGTTCCTTGTCCTGTGATAATTGAGCACGGAAAAACCGTCTACCTTCGGCATCATGAGATCGAGAAAAACAAGAGCGAAATGTTCCTGCCGGACAGCCGCCATATAGTCCTCCCCGTCGCCATACGTTACTACTTCTGCTCCCACGGTACGGAAGGTGTTTTTTATCAGTTCATGAATGACAAAATCGTCATCCACCACGGCGATTCGGAGATTCTGCATACTCTCCTTGAGACTGTCCATATCAAGTTTACGCGGCCTCTCATCCGCATCAAAACGAAGCTGCATGGATTCTCCGCCGGAAGCCTCCGGCGCGGCAAGGATTCTGTCACCGATGATCTCCGCCTTCTTTTCCGCATACTCCATGGAACCGCCCAGCTCCGCAAGGAGCCCGTCCATGGCATACTGGAGATTGGAAACAACTTCGATATCTTCGTAGTCTTTCTGTTCTTCGATAAATTTCCGCGCAAAGGCATCCCTGGTAAGAACACGGATATAACGTTTGCTCGTTTTGGAAGCGACAAGCACGGTTTCCAGAAGTTTCTGCATGTTGGGCGCATCGGCAAAGCTGAGTTTGATGTCGCTCAGCATGACAATAACCTTGGGAACGCGGATCTCATAAAGTTCAATGAGTTCGATGATCTTGAACCGGAGGAGATCCAGCTTGTCCCGGTTAAGGCCCTGGGCAATTTCGATAAAGATAATGTCATCGTTGACATGGGTTTCCACAATGCCCGGACTTTCATCAATGGAAAAGGAGAGTCCCAGAAGTTCCGAAAGGGTACTAAAAAGAGCGTCGATCTTTACCGGCTTGGCAAAAACCTTCTTTACCCCGTAAGGCGCCAGTTCTATGATCTTCTTTTGATCTATATGCTGGGCCATGACGATAACAGGAATCTTGATCGTATTGGGATTTTCCATTTTATGCTTGAGCACTTCAAGGCAGCCCTGGCGCTTGAGGCTGAAGTCCATGATTATAAGATCAGGGTAGGTAGTTCTGAGCTTGGCAACTCCGTCCAGCGCATTCACCGCCACCGTTACCTCGGCTTGATCGCCGCCGGAAAGCCTGAGATTCAGGTATTCACGGAAAAGCGGCGATTCATCAATAATCAGGATCTGCTTCATAAAACCCCCTCAGCCTATTTTATGTGAGGAAGCCTTCAAAAGCAAGCAGAATGATATGATATTACCGGTGCGGTATCGCCAGGAGCAGGCCGAAAACCGCGCCGGGATTTGCCGAAGCCGCGGTAAACGAAAGCCGGTTGGATTCATATTCGGCTTGAGCAGGAGGGAGATAGTCCGGCCCCACGGCGCGGGCAACCCGGTCCGGGAAGGATCCCCGCCCACGGGCACAGGCATTCCGGATTGCCGCAATGTCAAGTTCCCGCT
>JAIRXN010000031.1 GCA_031268245.1 Treponema sp.
AGAGCGGCGCTTGAAAGCGCATTACTTCAAAGTGCGGCGCTTCTAAGCGCGGCGCTTTGGGCATGGGCTTCAAGCCCTTCCGCCTCCGCTATGGTTTCCGCGGATTTTCTGGCAAGCTCGAAAGCCGCGCCCCTTTCACAGCGGAGACTGGTGAGTGTCTTGAGAAAATGCCTCACGGAAAGGCCGCCGGTAAAGCGGGCGCTTCCCGACGTGGGAAGCGTATGGTTGACGCCCGCCGAATAATCGCCCAGCGCCTCCGCAGAAAGACTGCCTATAAAGAGCGAACCGTAATTTACCAGTGAGGGTATCCATTGATCCGGATCCTCAAGCTGAAGCTCCAGGTGTTCGGGGGCAATGGTATTGGCAATACGGATTGCCTCTTCCCGATCTCTGTACAGCACCATGAGGCCCCCGGCATTCAGAGAGGCCCGCGCCGGATTTGCAGAGGAGAGAAACGAAAGCCGTTTTTCGACGGCCGCAGAGATACTGTCCGCCGTTTCCCGGTCAGGCACGAGGGCCCTGGCCCTGGCGTCTACATCGTGTTCCGCCTGGGCAATCATGTCCGCTGCAATGGTTTCCGCGTTGCCGGTTTTTTTGTCTGCGATTATAAGTACATCGGTGGGGCCTGCAACAAAATCTATGCCCACTTCGCCGTAGAGCTGCCGTTTGGCGGCCGCCACAAATTTGTTTCCCGGCCCCGCGATAATATCACAGCGGGGAACGCTTTCCGTTCCAAGCGCAAGCGCGGCAATTGCCTGGGCGCCGCCCATGGCGAAAAAGCGGAGTACGGCCTTACTGTTACACACACTGCGGGCGATCCACGCGGCGCCCAGGATGCGGCGGTCGGGAATGCCGTCCTCCAGGGGCGGAGAAACAAGCAGCAGTTCCCCGGTTCCGGCAGTCATGGCGGGAACAAGACCCATGAGTACCGTTGAAATGAGGGGGAAACGGCCGGCAGGCACATAGATTGCCGCCCTGGACAGGGGAACTATGCGCTGTCCTGTAATAAGGCCCTCTCCCATGGAGTACTCAAAATCCTTAAGCTGCCTCCGCTGTTCTTCGGAAAAACGCCGGATGTGTTCCGCCGCCAGAGTCAGGGCGGCGCAGAGACCGGCTTCGTCACGGGAGAGCTTCCGCCACGCCTCCCCGGCGGCTTTTCCGGGTATTTCGACATTAAGGGGAGAACTTCTGTCAAATTTTTTCCCGTAACGGATAAGGGCCTGGTCCCCTTCGGCCCGCACCGCCGCGATAATTTCCCTTACCGTCTCTTCCGTCTCTTCGTTTTCCCGGCTTCCCCGTGAGGCATAAAGCTTCCAGCGGGAATCAAATGTATCGCCTGTAATTATCTCCATAGGGCCTCCTGTAGACCAACCGGCTTCCTTAGCCGCGAACAGCGCAAACCGCACAAACCTTAATCCAAAACTATTTCCCTGCATGCGGAAATAAACACGTCCATTTCGTCATCCGTACCAATGCTGATGCGCAGAAAATCACGTATCCTGTCCCTGTCCCAGTGACGCACCAGAATGCCCTTTTCCCTAAGCCTCCTAAAGATATCTTCTCCTGTAAAGCGCGGATGCCGGGCAAAGATAAAATTGGCGCTGGAAGGCAGCGTCTGGAAACCAAGGCTTTTTAGGGAAACAGAAACCGCGCCGCGTGTCCTGACGAGCCTGCGGTTAAGCTCTTCGTAATACGAAGCGTCCGCAACAGCCGCCTTTCCCGCTGCCTGGGCAAGGCGGTCCACGGTGTATGAGTTAAAGGAATCCCGTATCCTGCAGAGGGCTTCTACAAGTTCCCCGTTACCAATGGCAAAGCCGAGCCTGAGTCCCGCAAGAGATGCGGACTTTGAGAGGGTATGGACGGTAAGCAGATTCGGCCGGTCCGCAATATAAGGCGTCAGTGACTCCGCCCCGTCTTCAGTCCCCGATGCGCGGCCAAAGGCAGTATAGGCTTCATCCACTATCAATACCCTGTTCCGTTCTTTAAGGTATTCGGCAAGGCACAGAATTTCTGCCCGGGGAACGGCGATTCCCGTCGGCGCATTGGGGTTGGGAAAAATGACTCCCCCGGAGGGAATGAGATAGTCCTCGGTGTGGATTTCAAAATTTTCGTTCAGGGGGATGGTTTTATACTGTATATTCCAGAGATCCGCATAAACCGGATAGAAACTGTATGTAATATCGGGAAAGAGAAGAGGAGAGGCCTCATTCGATTCAAAAAAAGCGGCAAAACCGAAGGCAAGCACCTCATCGGAACCGTTACCGCAAAAAACCTCCTCCGGCTTTACGCCGTAACGCGCCGCAATTGCCTCCCGCAATTCCGTACAGGCAGGATCGGGGTAGAGGCGGAGCGCCGCGCCTGCCTCCTGCGTATGCAGCAGTGCTTCTACCGCCCGGGAAACTTCAGGCGAAGGCGGGTAGGGATTCTCGTTAGTGTTAAGTTTGATAAGCCTCTCTCCCCTGGGCTGTTCTCCGGGAATATACGGCTTCAAGTCCCTGACGCGGCGGTTCCAGTATCTGCCTCCTTCACTCTTCACGCTTTAACCCTCACCTTTCCTTGTGCCTTCTGTCCAGTTCATTCAACACTTCTTCTACACCGACCCCGGCCTTTGTCATAAGAACCGTGGAAAAATAAAGCAGATCCGCCGCTTCCCATACAATCTCATCGTGAGTCTTTGCGGCACAGATTTCCATTGCTTCTTCTTCGATCTTTTCCCGAACCAGTTCATCATCCAGCGTGGCGGTATAGGAGCCGGGCCTGGGATTGCGGAAACGTTCCGCGATTATTTCCTGGAGATACTGCCATGTATAGGAACGTTCCTGTTCAAAACATGACCAGGAACCGGTATGGCAGACCGGGCCTGCGGGCGCCGCAACAACCAGGACAGCATCCCTGTCGCAGTCGGCCCTGATCTTTTTAAGACGCAGGACATTTCCGGAAGTTTCGCCCTTCATCCAGAGCACGTTGCGGGTTCTGGAGTGAAAGCACACATTACCCCTGCTGAAGGTTTCCTTCACCGCTTCCCTGTCCGTAAAGCCTGTCATGAGCACCTGTCTGTCAGGGGAGCATACAATCAGCGGCAGTACTTCCGCCTTTTTCCAGTTAAGGGAAGCGGCAAAGGCGTCCGCGAGACTTATTCTTCCGGTATAGAGGGCCATGCCAAGCTGTACATCGCAGCCTATTTCGGCGCTGTCTTCAATCTCCTCAAGGCTTGAAATACCTCCCGCCACGGTAAGACGGCAGAACACGGCCTTCCGCAGCTTCTTTACCGTTTCAAAGTTTATCCCCGTCATGGTTCCTTCCCTGTCAACACAGGTAAAGAGGAGTTCCGACACCATGGGGCAGAGCTCCTGAGCGGTCCGCAGGAGATCCAGACCGGTATGGGTTTTCCATCCGTCAACAACAATTTCTTCTTCCCTGGCATCCACGGCAACGATGATCCGCTCCCGCCCGATCGACTTTGCCAATTCGGAAAGAAATGTCCTGTTTATGCCGAAACCGCCTTCCGGATTTTTCAATGCCTTCGAGCCGATGATAATTTTCTTTGCACCCAGGCTTACCAGTTCCTGCGCCTG
>JAIRXN010000122.1 GCA_031268245.1 Treponema sp.
TCACCCTCTATGCGGATGAGAATTTTGACGCTCTTGCCTGGAATGATCCCTCCAATATCCCCACCGGCAAAGCCATCACCCTTGTGGGCGCGGATACGGAGCGCACCATTACCCTCACCGGAAACGGCAATATGTTTTATGTCGAGGGGAGCCTTACCCTGGACAATAACCTTACTCTGAAAGGCCACGGCTCCAATAACTCGTCGCTGGTGGAGGTATACGAAGGCGGGAGCCTTGTCATGAAGGCAGGGGCGAAGATAAGCGGCAATACCGCTAGCGCAGGCGGCGGCGTGAGTGTCATCATAGGTGGCAACTTTACCATGGAAGGCGGCGAAATCTCCGGTAATACCGCTACCGGCAGCCTCCCCAATGTCCCCACCCTCTTCTTAGTGTCCGATGGCTCAGGCGGTGGCGTGCTTGTCCAGGGCGGCAACTTTACCATGAAAGGCGGGACAATCTCCGGCAATACCGCCAGCGGCGTTTTTTCTGGTAGCGTCGAATTGTGGACCGGCTCAGGTGGCGGCGTGGCTGTCTGGGACGGCAGCTTTAGCAAAACAGGCGGGACCATCTACGGCAATACCGGGAACGCGAATGTCGTCAAAACCAGCGATTCAAGCCCCGTCGATACCATGGGCCACGCGGTGTATTATCAAACCGACGACTCCTACTACTACCGCGACGCCACGCTGGGCGCCGGGGACAACATAAGTACCAGTCAAGTTCCCTCAAGCGGAACCCAGTACAACTGGACAAAGAAGTGAGGTAATCCGCCGTCTGCGGCGCGGCGGCGCGGTTAAAGTTGCGCCGCCGCCAGGATAAACGCATAGAAACACTTTTATCGTCAAAAAGTGAATTCTGAAGAAGAAAAACCGCGAAAGACACGGACAGGGAGAAGAATTTAACCACAAAGCCGTCCAGGGACGGCGGGACACGAAGGAAGAAAGAAGGTTTTGGTAACCAATCCTATTCTTCCCTTTGTGCTCGTTGTGGTTAAAAATCTTCAAATTTTGGTGGTTTCGCGGTACTTGAAAGTAAACGCCGATACCCCGCAATCACCCCTTGACCGCTCCGGCGGCCACGCCCTTGGTAATCTGCTTGCGGAAAACAAGATAGAAAACCACCATGGGTGTCATGCCGATTACCAGGGCGGAAAACTGCTTACCGTAATCGGATGCAAGAGTCCCCGAAAAACGGCTGATTCCCACGGGAATAGACTTGTTTATATCGTTGGAGGTAAGGATGTTGATCAGCATGAATTCATTCCAGGTACCGGTAAAGGTAAGGATCGCCACGGTCATGGCAACAGGAACTGTCATAGGGAAGATTATCTTTGAAAAAATGGAAAAGTAACGCGCCCCGTCTATCCGCGCCGACTCCACCAGGGCATCGGGAATGCTCCTGATAAACTCTGTCCCCAGGTATATCCCCATGGGAAGCCCCAGTCCTATGTAGGGAATCAGCACGCCAAGCCTTGTGTCGTAAAGCCCCACGGCATTCACCATGAGGAAGAGGGGCACCATGATAGACTGAAGGGTAAGAAGGATTCCCACAATAAAACTACCGTGCAGTATTCCTGTGGCCCTGCTCTTTATTTTTGCAAAGGCAAAACCGGCCATAAAGCCCAGCACTACTACCGAAAGCACCGTTACGCCGGTATAGAGAACGCTGTTGAAGAGAAGGATGCCGAATTTCCCGTACTTCCAGGTCCAGGGATAGTTGCCGGTAAACCAGAGTTTGGGCAGGGCCAGCTTACTTGTGGTCATGTATTCCTGGGTAGTTTTGAAGGATTGAACAACAAGCCAGAGAAGAGGATAGATCGCCAGAACCGTAAAAAATGCCATGACAATGTAGATAAGAATCTTTGAGGCTATATGCCCTTTGCGCACATCCACGGCCTACTCCTTTCCGCCAAAGCGTTTTTCCACAATCCCGGTAAGGGCTATCAGTATAAAGCTGATGATCACCATTATTGTTGAAATGGCGTTTGCCAGGGGATAGTTGGGCGCTCCCCGGAAGGCCATGCGGTACATATAGAGGGAAAGAACACTCGTCATGTTTGCAGGGCCGCCGTCAGTCATTACATAGATAAGATCGAAGGACTTGAGGGATCCCGAAATTGCAAGGATTGCACAGGTAACGATAACCCCCGAAAGTGCAGGGAGTATGATATGACGGAGTGTCTGCCATTCATTTGCACCATCGATCTTGGAAGCTTCAATAATCTGCACATCAATACGCTGAATATTTGCCAGAAAAATAATCACATACATTCCCGTATACATCCAGAGCATTATCACAAGAACCGGAATCATGGGATGATTATTCAGGGAAAATTCTGCGGCAGGATCAAAATAGTGCATTATCTCCATATATACACTGTTTGAGTTAAGATAAAACGCCTTAAAAAGAATACCGATGATGACAGGAGAAATAACATTGGGGAGATATATCATGGTCTGGAAGAAGCCGGTTCCCTTTACCAGTTTACGGGAAAGAATATAGGCCAGAATAAAACCCAGGGGAATCTGCCCGAATACGGACACGAGAACTATCAGCATGTTGTTCCTCAGGGCTATGTAAAAATAACCCTGAGGATTGGTAAACATGGAGACATAGCTCCCGAAGCCTGCAAAACCTATTTTGGAATTCCCAAAGATCCTGCCGCCGTTATAGTTGGTAAGACTCAGGATGACGGAAAATACAGTAGGAAAAGCGACCACCGCATAATAGATAAACGCTGCGGGAAAAACCAAAAGGAAATAGGCATAACGTTCTTCCTGTCTGCGGGGCCGCTTCATCACCTTATTGCCCGACTTTCCATGCTTCCAGAGCTTTCTGTGCAGCCTGTGCAACCTGTTCCGGAGTCTGGGTTCCCATGCCGATGGCCTGGAGCCCGTCATTGATCGGTTCGTGGACAGGCCCCACAAAGACGCCGTCAATAACCGAGGTAGTAATACTGTACTGTGTAGCAAGCTTACTGCCGGCAACCTGTAGGGGTTCAAGCTTGATGGCGATGAAGTCAATATCAGTCCTGGTGGGAGTGGTAATGTTGCCGGTTTCAAGAAGGAAACTTTGAACCTCCTTGCCGGAGAGCCATTTTACCAGCCGCCATGCAGCCTCTTCCCGGGGAGAATCCTCAGGGATGGACGCATTGATGCCCCAGCCTGTTCCCAGAATACCGGAAGTTGATTTATTGATCTTTGCACCCTCAATGTCGGGGAATACGGTAACCTGAAAATTATTCTGCCGGTATGGACTGATCAGTGCCTGGCCGGTGGAAGAGTCGGTGATAAGGGCGCCGATACGCCAGTCGCCGTCGATATAATAAGCGCCTTTGTTAGTGGCAAACTGCCCGATCCCGTCGCCGTAACCGGTGGTAAGGGAAGACTTGGAAAGTACACCGTCATCGTAAAGCGTCTTAATGAATTTGAGGGCATTGACAAAATCAGGATCGGTAAATTTCGCTTGTCCTGAAAGGATCTTCTTTTCCCAGTCTTCACCGCCAAAACGGCCGGCAACCATGGAAAAGAGGCAGCTCTGCATAACCCAGGTATCCTGGTTTGCCATAATTACCGTTTCGTAGCCCTTGGCCTTGAGTATAGGTACCTGGGACTTGAGTTCCGCATAGGTTTTGGCAGGACTGAGCCCCGCATCCATGAGGACTTCGTTATTCACATAGAAGGCATGGCTTGAGGTAATAGCCCTGGCCAATTCTCCCACATAGCCGCCTCCCTGTCCGCCGCCGTCCAGAGCCCCGGCTACCATCACCTTGTCAAGACCGTCTCTCCTGATAAGGGGAGTCAGATCCTTGAGCAGTTTCCTGGTATGCAGGGTAGTTGAACGGCCGGAAGGCCATGCATAGATTACATCGGGAAGTTGCCCCGCCGCCGCATAGGCTTCAACCTTGTTATGGAAAGGATCGTTAAAAAGATCCTCCCGCACAATTTTGATATCCGGGTTTGCGGCGAGGAAGGGCGCCCAGATAACAGCCTCTTCCTTGGAAACATTGGCGGATGTCATGTCAAAGTAATTAAGAACCCGAAGTTCGATCTGTCCTTCGCCGGCTTCTTGCATCTTCAGACAGCCGGTAAAGAGTGCTGCGCCCGCAAGAACAAAGGCAAGCGAAAGATACGGAAATTTTTTCATATTTCCCCCGTGTGGAATAAAAATACATGGAGCCGCTCCAAAATTCACTGATCCGGCAGGATCATAATTTAGAAACTAGCTCACATATTTTTATTGTATGCTTTCACCGGTACCTGTCCAGCGCCGCCTTGTCGTAAATTTTAATTTCCGGTATTAATCTTAGGGATAACGCCGATCAGCAGATTTGTCACCTTGGCGGCATTCTCTTCAAAAACTTTGGCGATCATCTCCCAGCTAACCGGCTCTTCATCAACCATCCAACTGTCATAATCGGTACTCATGGTTACCGCCGCATAGGGGATACCCGCCTCATTGGCCAACACTGTTTCTGTAGCCAGGGACATATTTATTATATCAGCACTAAAACTGCGGAACATGATGGATTCGGCCCGCGTAGAAAAGCGGGGGCCTTCAATGGTAACAACAGTTCCCTTTTCATGGTAGCGGTACTGAAGTTTTCGGCATTCGGTAATAAGGAATTTGCGCAAAGCGCCGTCAAAAGGATGGGCCATGGCGCAGTGCACCGGTTTATGGGGTTCAAAAGATTCATAAAAAGTCATCTTCCGCTGTTTGGTGAAATCAATAAACTGATCCGGAATGACAATATCTCCCCGGCCTATCTTTTCCCGGAGGGAACCCACCGCCGAAGTCGCCAGAATATGGGTGCAGCCTGAGTTCCTGAGGGCCGTAATGTTTGCCCGGTAGTTCACCTGGCTGGGGGGAATCGTATGCTCCCTGCCGTGACGGGCAAGAATGACCACATCGGTATCCCCAATGGTTCCGCACTTCAGGGGAGAAGAAGGTTCCCCATAGACAGTATCAGCCTTTTCGTCCCGGGCATTGGAAAGAATATCCGGGTTGTCCAAACCGCTTCCGCCGATAATACCGATCTTTGCCATGATAAAACTCCTAAAAAAAATTCAAACTGTTCCCTTCGGAGTACAGGGCTCCTATCCCCTCTTCCGAAGCCTCGCAAATTCCCCGCTCGCTTATCAGCGCCATAATATACCGGGCGGGCGTTACATCGAAACCCCAGTTACGCGCAGGACTCTTGTCAGGACAAATCTGGACTGTTTCGATGACGCCGCCTGAGGTTTTGCCGCTTATAAAACGGACTTCTCCCGCGTCCCGTTCTTCGATGGGAATTTCTGCAACCCCGTCCAGCATTGTAAAATCGAAAGTTGAAGAAGGCAAGGCCACATAGAAGGGAACATTGTTCTCCCTGGCCGCAAGCGCCTTCAAATAGGTACCGATCTTGTTGGCCGCATCTCCCCGGCGGGTTACCCGATCGGCCCCGGTGATCACCATGTCTACCATACCGTGCTGCATCAAATGGCCCCCGGCATTGTCGGGAATAAGGTCATGGGGAATACCCTGTTCCGCCAACTCCCATGCGGTAAGACTTGCCCCCTGATTGCGGGGACGGGTTTCGTCCACCCAGACATGCACGGGAATGTTTCTTTCAAACGCCGCATAGACCGGCGAGAGCGCCGAACCGTAATCGACAAAGGCAAGCCAGCCCGCATTACAGTGGGTAAGAATATGTACCGCTTCGCCGTTTTTTTTCTCTGCGATTTTTTCGATGATCCTGAGTCCGTGTTCACCAATGCGCCTGCAGCACTCCGCATCGCTATCGGCAATCTTCTCTGCGGTTTCCAGAGCCGTCTTCCGCTTCTCCGCAGGCCCCGCACCGGGAAGATCCAGAGCCTCCAGCATGGCATCTACCGCCCAGGCAAGATTGCTCGCAGTGGGCCGGGTAGCCTTGAGAAGCCGGGCGGAATTTTCAATATCCGCCCTGAAGGTCTTTTCCCCCGCCTCATACGCGGCAAGATACATCCCGTAGGCGGCAGTTGCCCCGATAAGCCCCGCTCCCCTGACATACATATCCTTTATTGCCTTGACAATATCCGCAACCGTACAGAGGTCAAGAATTTCAAACTGATGGGGAAGAATCTGTTGATTGATGATCTGTACGGCTCTTTTCCCCGCCCCTTCCTTAAGCCAAATGGTCCTAAAGTGCCTGCCGTTAACCTTCATAATTTATTTTTTCCGGCGCCTTCCAAAGAGCGGATCGAAGTATTTTTCCGGATCTACTTTTTTGAGCAGCATCTTGAGGATAGCCCGGTATAAGAGAAAAGAAAGGGCTATTGAAATGATGAAGATTACCGGGAAGCCCCAGGCCGCCGCAGACTCGGGCAAGTGAGGCACCAGATATTTTGCATAAAGCACAAAGAGCAGGATAAAACTGATAATAGTAACAACTATGTTTACCACCGTTGCTCCCAGAATAAAAAGAAGTGTATTGGCTTTCTTATTCATGTGAATTTTTCTCCTGAATTTCTTTTTTCGGCTGAATGAGGATGGTAAACAAAAGCAGGATACAACAGATTACCACACTGGCATCGGCAATATTAAAAGTGGGCCAGCGCTCCAGGCCCAAAAAACCGTAGAATCTCACACTGATAAAATCCACCACACCTTCGGGCCTGAAAATCCTGTCGATAAGGTTTCCTATACCCCCGCCGGCGATTCCGGCCACAGCCCAGCGCTGGATGGGACTGAACTCGGAGGATTTAAGATAATACCAGATGAGAAAACCAAGAACCACGAGGGGCAGGACAATAAAAAGCGCAGGTCTGATAAAATCGGGCAGGTTGTGCCCCAGGCTGAAGGCAACAGCCTTATTCCGTACATGGTAGATTTCCAGGAATTCATTGTTAAACACATCGGCAATCATCACACCGCTTCGGGGCCAGTTTTTGACAATGAATGCCTTTACTATCTGATCCAGTAAAACGATAAGCCCTGTCAATAAAAACGGCAGACCTTTTTCCCTGTTGATACGTTTCAAGCTTCACTCCTATAAAAAGCGGCGGCATCGCCGCTTATGTAAAATCGGACATTAACACGCAGTGTTAATGATTACAATCCTGTCGGCACATCGATAAATTCCGTGTCCAGATACAGTTCATGCGCACAGCGTTCCATGACGGAACGGACTCCCCAGACTTCTGTGGCATAGTGTCCGCCGGCAATCATATTGATACCGTTTTCCAAAAGATGATGATACACACTGTGGGAATTCTCCCCGGTAACATACAGATCTACCCCCTCTTCAATCGCCTGGAAAACTTCAAGGGCAGCTCCTCCGGAAATCACCGCGCAGATGAGATTTTCTTTTCTGCCGAAGGGATACACACCAACCGGCTGATTGCCGCCGAAACTTATCCGCTTTGCCGCTTCATCAACGGAAAGCGGTTTTTTCAAATTACCCTTATAACCGATTTTTTTGCCATGATACATGCCGAAGGGCCTGGGATCTTCGATATCCAAAAGTTTCGCAAGAGCCGCATTGTTCCCCGCTTCGGGATGCTGATCCAGGGGAAGATGGCAGGCATAGAGGGCCAGGTTATGATCCAGAAGAAACTTGATCCGTTCCCGGTGGGAGGAAGTCAGGGGCAGGGGTTTTCCCCAGAAGAGGCCGTGATGAACAAAGAGCAGTCCCGCTCCGGCATCCGCAGCCCTCTTGAAGCTTTCCAGGCAGGCATCCACCGCAAAGGCTATCTTTTGAATCTCCCCGCCGTCATTATCCACCTGAAGCCCATTAAGGCTCGTATCGACAGAAAAAAATTCTTCGATTGCCAGGAAGCTTCTGAACCATTTATCCAGCTTTTCGGTCGTTATCATCTATTCGAGTATATACCGGAGATCCCCGGAATTCCTAGACTCAAGAAACAGCCCTTCCCAGGAACCGCCGTCTTTATCTATACGGATTGTACCTGTTCCTTCTTCTGCCTTGAGAACCGAGGAGGCAAAACCAGCTATAAGATCGGCTGTTTTGACCGGATAGTCTTCCCCTGTCCAGATTTTTTTCCCTTTTCCCCTTAAAAGGAGGGAATATAAGGGTTTTGTCACCGGGATACTGCTGTAATCCAGCGAGCCTGCCCCCGGAACAGCGGCAAGCAGCCGGGGCCCGGAAACACTTCGGGTAAATACCTGAAAAAGCGCCCCATAAACACTACCTGCCTCCTCTGCCCCTGTCCCGAAAGCCCTGTCGGAAACCACAAGCAGGATGGGTTTCCCGGTTTCCGGAGGCTCTGCAAGACCGGAAATTTTTAACGAATTGAAGCCCCTCAGATTGAGGCCCCTTAGCCGGTTCCGGAGATTGATACGAAAACGGAATATCACTCCCGATCCTTCGGGAATATCTTCAGGCTGATCTTCTTCCCCCTGCATAAGAGACCAGAAATTGCTTTCTATAGTAATTATGCCGGAAATTTCCGGCTTTGTGCTGTCAGATTCCCTGTTTTCGGATGCATAGTACAGGGCTCCCCCTCCTCCGGCATTGTAACCTGCAAGAAAAATACTCTCCTTAACGGTATCCGGGCCGAAAAGAGGGCCTTCCGCCTCACTATTTTGTAGAAAACGGGGGAGAAGAAAGCGGAGATCCTCCAGTCTTCCGGTTTCCAGGCTTCGGCCTATGGCGTTGGCTTTAACCTGTACGGCTCCTTTCAGGTAAAGACGCAGAAAACGGCCCTGAAGAAACGGTGAAAGAATATATTTCCGGAAAGTTCCTCCGGCGGCAAAGCCCGGGACTCCCCTCCTGAGGGAGAACCCGCTGCGGACCGGCGCCGTATTCCGTTCATCCGGGCCCAGGGCCGGTGAGTCAAAGCCTTTACGGGAATATGTTACCGCGGTAAAACCGAGCCGCCTCAGTTCATCGCAAACCGGATCTATTACAGGAACCGAACCTGATTCCGGGGGAATAATAAGAACCAGGGGATGTTTACCTTCTACGGGACTGTCATAGATCCGTACAAAATAGTCCCGGCCCTGTTTTTCATCCCGGATAGGGATGGTTCGTACCCCTTCAGATACCGGAATTTCCTCTTTTTGCGGGGCAAAAAGGTAGGCCGGAAGGAGAAAAAGTCCCAAAAACAGGAGGGAGAGGACCTTGAATAGAGGGTTCGGATAGCCGGAATCTTCATCGGAAAAACCGCCGTCGTTCCGTCTCCGGCTTGAAGCGAAACGGATAATCAGGATAAAATTGTAGGCAAAAGCGTATACAAGCAGAGGGATACATTCAAGCCGGAACCCATAGGCGGGAAAGATCCCCGCCGTGATGAACAGGGCGAGCAGGGGGAGCCGGTTGAGGCCGGGCAGTTCTTCAAGCGCCTTGAAAAAACTCTGCAACTGGGGGAGAAAGAGAAACAGAACTATAATTGTTTCAGGTATCCAAATCTCTTTTATCATATTTTTTATTCCAAAATCCACTCTCGACCGTAAATCCGGCGGAAAGTATGTTGATCAATATGTAAATACATCATATAGTCATAATAATAACATATAATATCAGGATCAGGTTCGGCTTTGAGAGATGTTTAGTCGTATCTCTGTGTTTATGTGTTTCAAAGCCCCATTCTTCTTGAAGGAATATTTATGGCTACTGTTAAGGAATTGGTTGTCGATGAGGCTAAGATAAAAAAAGCCGTCCAATCGGGTATTCCCCTTACCATAACAACTTTTACCCTTCCCCATGAGATTGAAGTCTATATAGAAGGGGTATTAACCGTTTTTCTCAGGCAGGTGGATCAGGAAAAACTTAAAGATTATATCGTCTACTGTGTGCAGGAACTGGCGGTTAACGCAAAAAAAGCCAATACCAAGCGGGTTTACTTCATTGAACGGGGTCTGGATCTGGCAAATCCTGATGATTACAAGGAAGGAATGGCCAGTTTCAAGGAAAATACCCTGAATAATATAGGCCATTATCTGCAGCTTCAGAAAGAAAAGGGTCTCTACATCAAACTTATCTTCCAGATAAAGAAGAATATCATCCATATCGAAGTACGGAACAATGTGGCGGTAACCAAGACGGAGCTTATCCGTATTCATGACAAGCTGGCCCGTTCCCGGCAGTACAATAACCTGGAAGACGCTCTGGCTCAGGTCTTGGATGATTCCGAAGGCGCCGGTCTCGGGCTGGTTATCCTGGTGCTGATGCTCAAAAAGATGGGGCTTGATGAGGACTGTTTCGATATTCTCAGTACCGATGAAGAAACCATTGTCAGGCTTATCATTCCTCTGGATAAGACAAGGGTAGAAGGTCTCTCTATGCTTACCGAGACCATTGTCAACAACGTAAATTCCCTGCCCCAGTTCCCCGAAAACGTCATGATGGTTCAGAAACTCATTTCCGATCCCAAGTCCACTATGGTCAGTATTGCCCGGCAGATCTCCATGGATCCTGCCTTGACGGCAGATCTTCTCAAGATCGTCAATTCCGCCCAGTATATGCTTGCAAAAAAAGTAGATAGTATCTCCGATGCGGTCAAAATGGTGGGTATCCGGGGAATCAAAAATCTGCTTTACTCCTATGGAACCCAGAAGATCCTGGGGGACGAAACTTCGGAAAAGAAACAACTCTGGGAACATTCCTACAAGACCGCTTTCTATGCATATAACCTTGTCAAGAATTTCAAGAAAAATCATAACCTCCTTGACGATGTATATGTGGCGGGTATCCTGCACGATATGGGGAAGATTATCTTCTCCAATGTACATCCGGATCTGCTCAACAAGATAAAAGCCCTGTGCGGCGAAAAGAATTTACCCGCTTCTACGTTTGAAGACCTTGCCGCCGGTATGAACCATGCAGAAATCGGCGCTCTTATTGCCGAAAAATGGAATTTTCCCGAAGGTCTTATAGAAGCCATCCGTTTTCACCATGATCCGGAGAGCGCCGCTCCTGAATATCAGGATCTGGTCGACACGGTGTATCTTGCCAATATGTTCTGTGAATATGAAATCGGCAATGTCGTCTATGATCAGATGGATCCGGCGATACTGAAAAGTTTTGAAATCACTTCACAAAAGCAGGTCGACAACCTGCTGGAACGCTTTTCCCAGGGTTTCAAGAAAGAAAATATACATTAGACTTGTTCAGTAACCAACCGGGTTACTGAACAAGTCTATTAGCAGCCCGGGCCTGCATCG
The DNA here is from genome assembly GCA_031268245.1 of Treponema sp. Lineage (GTDB taxonomy): Bacteria > Spirochaetota > Spirochaetia > Treponematales > Breznakiellaceae > JAIRNJ01. The sequence goes on from JAIRXN010000122.1 coordinate 11,143, forward strand.
CTATCCCGAAAGCCGCCGATACATTGAGACTTCCCTTCCTGCGCTCATTCGGGAATTTTGCTATTTCTTGTACCGTTTGGGCATCAGGCGGATGAAGCGCAACAGGCTGCTAGAAGGCCTGTTTCAGAAGGTCGAATGCGTCCTCCGCGGCGACAGTCCAGGGTGAAAACGCGACAAATTCCAGGGCTCTGGCGGATTCCGCTACCGGTACCAGACGATCCAGCGAGAGGTTGAATTCCTTGAGCCGGGCGGGAACCTGCAAAACGCCCATGCGGCGGCGAATGGTGTCTACAACCATGGCGGCGCTGTCCGCTATGGAGGCGCCTTCCACGGGTTCCCCCATGATACCTGCGATGCGGGCCAACTTTTCCGGCCGGGCAACGATCAGTTTTTCCAGAATATAGGGCAAAAGTACCGTAGAAGCCCAGGATTTGGCAACCGGAAAACGCCCGTTCAAGGCATAAGCCAGGGCAGTACCGATACCCGGAGCGCTTATCGAAGCTCCCAGGGCCATGAGGAAGCCTGCATTGGTAGCGCCGCCTATAAGGTCGAAACTGGTCTGATTTTCCGCATAGGAAGCCATCATCTGGGAATAGATGTAGATTGCCTGCTCCAGCATGGCGTCGGAGAGGAAGCTTGATTTTGAAGAACAGTAGGATTCAATGGACACACAAAACCCGTCGAAAGCCGTGGTAGCGGAGAATTTCTCCGAAAGGGATTCGGAGAGGCTGCTGTCTATGATTGCCGCCGCACAGAGCCGGGGAGGGGACTTTACGCACTTTACCGAACGATCGCGGGGATCCACGGTGACAAAGTAACCGGCAAAGAGAAAAGGATCCCGGCCTGTAGTGGGAATGGAAATAAAGGGGATAAAATTCCCTTCCGGTTTGCGCCCGTCCAAAAGTTCAAAAATTTCCAGATTTGAGTGGGCAATTATGGCGGCTAAACGGGATATTGACTGGGTTTTAAGGCCCCCAAACCCGATAATTGCCGAACAGCGGGCCCCCCTGGCGAGGCTTGCGGCGGCTTCCGCCACATCCGCAGTTGCCTGTGCAGGAATCTCGTCAAAAACAATGGCTTCAACCCCGGAATCTTCCAGAATTGTTTTTAGCCTCTCAATACCCCGGTTTTCGTAGAGCACCGGCTCGGTCGTTATCAGAACTCTGCCGCCATAGTTAGAGCAGATCGTCCCCGCCCGGTTAATTGTATCCAACCCGATGAGTACTTCCGGATCCAGTCTGAACGAAATATCCATAATAAACCGTCCCAAAAAAAAGGCGGAACCCTCAAGGCCCTCTGCCTCCAGGTTCCGCCCTGTTTATAGCCTCTATCTTCTTATGTACCCAGCAGGACTTCCAGTATCCTGTCCGCAGTTTCCCCGATGAGCCGGTCATTAATATAGGCGGGATCATTGATCTTTTCCCGGAGTTCCGCGATACGTTCTTCCCGGATATCCGGGGCAGCCATAGCAAGTTCTTTTATGCGATACAATTCCGCTTTTTCCAGGGCAGCGGGAGAGATGCTGATGATGTCTTCGTTACCGCTTCCCTTTACAGAATCACTCCGGTTCGGCTTTTTGCCGGGCTGAATGGGGTCTATACTGCCTATCCTATCGATTGTCATCTTCGTATCCTACCTGTAATAATTATCGGCATTTTATATCATTAGTTTACCACCGTCTTATCTTTCTTGCCAGATACAAAAACCGAAAATTCTCCTTTTTGTTCGCTTTTCTGTACCAAATTTGAGTATATCAGAGAAACGGTTCCCCGTAAATACTCTTCGTGAACCTTGGTCATTTCCCGGCCCACACAAACATATCTTTCACTATCAAATTCGGCTAGATCTTCGAAAAGTTTGAGAATTCTGAAGGGAGATTCATAAATAACAAAGGCGTTCCCGGTTTCAAGCAGTTCCTTCAGCCTTGCCCTGCGTCTTCCCTGTTTTGGGGACAAAAAACCTTCAAAAATGACGGTTTTATCCATGGCCCCGGCTACACTGAGGAGAGAGGCAAAGGCTGAAGGCCCCGGAATCGGGATAACCTGGTGCCCTGCTTCGGCAGCCAGCCGGGAGAGAAGGGCGCCGGGGTCGCTGAGGGCAGGTGTACCCGCATCGCTGGCATAGGCTATGATTTTCCCTTCGTCAAGGAATTTTATAAGCTTTTCCGCGGCAAATTTTTCGTTTTGGGAACGGCAGGATACAAGCCGGACACCGATTCCAAAATGGCTTAAGAGTTTTGACGTTCTCCGGGTATCCTCACAGGCAACAAGATCCGCTGTTTTGAGGGTTTCCACAGCCCGGAAACTTAAATCACCGAGATTCCCGATGGGGGTGCCGATAATATAAAGAATACCCACGGATCTTAGTATACCTGTTTTTTTGAGTATTCGGAATACTCTGAGGCTCTTTCAAAACTTCAGTTTTGAAAGAGCAACCTCTAAAAAATGCGGTTTTACAGCCCGTAGGGCGAAAAACCGCAAGAGCTTCTGCAAAACTTGCCCGAGTTTTGCAAGAAGCTCCTCTTACGGAAAATGAGGAGCGCCGGAAATTTGAGGGACCTTATTCAGATTCTTATATTTATTTTGATCGGTCTCGTGCTGCTCTGGTTTGGTTATACTCTCTATTTCAGCCCGCAGGGTATTTTTTTCGGATTTGAAAAAAAGAAAAAACGCGGCCGCGGGCCGAGAGGAGAAGGCAGACCCGGAGCCCCCCAGACCTGTCCGGTATGCTCCGCGCTGCTCTCTCCGGGGGAACTGGTAAAATCAGTCGCTTTTCCGTCTTTTACCGGAAAAGACCGGCTTATGTATATTTCGGGCTGCACGTACTGCCTTAACGGAGACCGCCGGCGATCCTGTCCGGTCTGCGGAAGGCGGCTCCATGATGATGAAATCCTGGTTGCGCGGATGTTTGATCGTCCCCGCCGCAGCCATGTTCATGTTATCGGCTGCAGCTACTGCCGTTTAAAGAAATGAAGAACTCATGCCTGGTTCCGCCTGCCCTCTCACTCGGCTTCCAGTTCCGCATCCATTTTTGCCTGTAGATTACCCTGAATATACTTACGGATCTTTACCCGTACCGCAGGATCGATACGCTGGGTAAAGAGGATGACATAGACTTTTGCGGCGTTGTCCATGCGGGAACCGAAAATGATGCCTTCCACCTTGAGGATCGAAGTCTGCAGCTTTATCTGAATGTCCTTGACGAGGGCATTTTTGACAAGGCCGGGATCATCGGTAAAGGCGCAGGAGAAACCCACAACACTTATATCCTTGATAACTCCATTGACAAAGATCCCGTTCATTGGGAGGTTGACGGTAGCGCTGGTATCCTGCTCCGTGGTAGCCCGGATATACTTCCGGCGTCCCCTGGCATCCGCGGCATTGAGAGCTTCCAGCACCTTCCCGGTAGTAAGGTTAAGATCTGATTTTATAACCGTATAGCCGCATTTAACCCGGATGGCATTGATGTATTTGCGTATCAGATTTTCATCATCGTTTCCTGTAAGAATACCGACGCCTTCAATGTTTATCTCCCTGTCGGCCATAAGGCCCCTGATCCATGCTTCCCATTCCCGTTCCGGCAGACCTTCGGCAATGTCTATAAAAACAATGGATTGGGGGTATTTTTTCAGAATCTTCCGCATGGAGCCGTGGTTTTTGACCATATATACTTCAAATTCCTGCTGGATAAGTTCTGCGGAGATTCGGTTTTGAACCACCGGAGAAGGATAGAGAAAAAAGATTTTTTTTCCCAGAAGTTCTGATTCGCCCATAATTTTATAATAAACGAGCACGGGAGTCATGACAAGCTTTTGTCCCGTCCACTATAATAGTTAGGCCATGAAAATATTGATGTACAGGCGGGCGGGCTTCCTGTCTCTCCGGGGCGTCGTGCTGATTCTCTCTCTCCTTGTGTGTTCCGCCTGCGGAAGATCTATGCCGCCCCAAAGTGAATTTGTGCTGGGAACGGTATGCAGCATAAATCTTTTTTCCCGCGGAACTCCCAAACGCTACGAACGGCTTTTCCGGCGGCTGAGGGCACTGGAAGAAATTTTCAGCGTTAATCTCGATTATTCGGAACTGAGCGGAGTTAACCGCCGTGCGGGAATGGGCAGGGTTGCTGTTTCTCCGGAATTGAAGACGGTTTTGGAAGCATCCTTCCATTATGCTGAAATTTCCGGAGGCGCCCTTGATCCAACTGTAGGTCCGCTGGTTTCACTCTGGGGCATAGGCACCGAAAGGGCTCATATTCCTCCGGCCGGCGGCATTGAGGCGGCCCTGGCCCTGACAGATTACAGGGAGCTTACTATTGATGAAAAAGGCGTATCATTGAAGCGGCAGGGTATGGCCCTGGATCTGGGAAGCATTGCCAAGGGCTATGCAGCGGATGAACTGGCCCGGCTCTGCCGGGAAGACGGAATAAAACGCTGCATTATAGATCTTGGCGGGAATATCTATGCCCTGGGAGGAAGAAAGGGTGCGGGCAAATCCCTTGAACCCTGGCGTATCGGTATCCAGGATCCCATGGGATTACGGGGAGATTATCTGGGAATCCTCAAGGTAATTGACCGGAGTGTGGTTACTTCCGGGGTCTATGAACGGTTCTTTGAAGAGGGGGGGAAGCGTTACCATCATATCCTTTCCACTAAAGACGGCATGCCCGTGGAAAACGACTTTCTTTCGGTAACGGTTATTGCGGAAAAATCCATTGATGCCGATGCACTTTCTACGGCTCTTTTCGCCCTGGGCCGGGAGAAAGCCGAAGCTCTTCTCGCCTCTCTCCCCGGCATAGAGGCTATCTTTGTATATTCAGATAAGGGAATCCGGCTCAGTCCCGGTGCAAAAGCGCTCTTTGAATTACGCAGTGAACAGTACCGCCTTGCCGGGGACTAAAGCCCGGAGAAATCATTTTACCCTTACAAGCTCCATTTCGAACACGAGAAAACTGTTTGCCGGAATCGGACCCGTATCCCGATCTCCGTAGGCAAGTTCCGGTGGAATCACCACGAGGCGTTTTTCTCCGATCTTCATGTCCAGTACCGCCTCATCCCAGCCGGGAATTACCCTGCCTGTTCCCGCGGGAAACTCTATAGGCCCCCCATGCACAGCGGATTCATCAAAGACCTCCCCGGAGAGAAACATGCCCTTGTAGTTTACCGAAACATTCTTACCCTTCTGCGGTTTGTCGCCGCGGCCTTGCTTCTGGATGATGTAGCGCAGCCCCGAAGGGGTTTGTGTCGTATTGGGATACTTCCGGTTAATTTCGGCGATGACCGCATCCCGTTTTACCTTTACTTTGGCGGCATTACCGGCCTTTACCTGGGCAACAAGACTGTCAAAGGCAGCCTGATCGGCCTTGAATGCCTGGGCGGCGGCTCCGTTACGAATTATCGTAACTTTGTTGATTTTATCGCCCCGTTTGATGGCGTTGACCACATTTTGACCTTCAACTACCCTGCCGAAGACCGTATGGCGGTCATTCAGCCAGGGAGTATCCACAAGAGTGATGAAGAACTGGCTGCCGTTGGTATCAGGCCCGGCATTGGCCATGGACAGTATTCCGGGTCCTGTATGCCTCAAACTGGAATCAAACTCGTCAGGAAAGCGGTAACCCGGCCCGCCGCTGCCGTTTCCCAAAGGATCTCCACCCTGAATCATAAAATCCTCGTCGTCACCATTGACCCGGGAAATAACCCGGTGGAAACTCAAACCGTCGTAGAAGGGCTTGCCCTGGGTATTACTCAGTTTGCCTTCCGCCAGGGCCACAAAATTGCAAACCGTAAGCGGAGTCTTCTCGAATTCCAGACGTATCACGATATTTCCCCGGGAAGTACTGATCCGGGCAAAAAGTCCGTTCCCCAGGGTAGCGTCATTGGGGGCTCCCAGAGCGGTTTCCACCATCAGGGTAAACAGGAGACCGCCAAGACCCGCGGCCAAAGGTTTTTTCATCATATTCATGCCTTATTTTATCCGGATGTTCTATGCTTTTCAATCTATTCAATAGACAGATTTGTTAGGGAAATTGAAGTTTTCGAACAAACTAATGTTGAAACCCATGACTATTTTTTATAAGATGTTTGTACAAATGAATATTACCGAGATCCAGGATGAATTATTCCGCCTTGAGTATCCCAATCTTTCACGGGATCACGATCCCGATATAGAACGGTATTTCTATCTGAGGGGTATCGGCCAGTCTCAGGACGCTCTGTTTATCTTTCAAAACCGAATCATCCCCCGGTACCCGGATCCGCTTTTCCGTACAGAGCTGATGAGGAGTTACCGCAAGCACAGTTCTTCTTTCCGTTTACTGCTTGATGCAGGCTACAGGGCTCTTGCGGCCCGCTCCCTGGAACGGATACGGGCTATTCTGGGCTACATTGCCAAAAAAATTGAGACCTATAATCCCAGAGACATTTATTCAACGATAAAAACCGCGGAGGATATCCTGGCCTTGCTGCCCAGGGAACGTTACGAGGCGGTTGAGGGGATGGATCGTTTTTCCCGTTATGCCGATGCCCTGGAATTCCATCAAAAGTCGATTTTTCGCGCTTCGGAATTGATCCGATCCTACCTTAACCAGTCTCTTTCGGTGATTGAAGACGAAAGACGCAGACAGGAGAGGCTCAGGCTAAGGGAAGAGAAGCGGAAACGGCAGCGTCTGGTAAAGGAAGATTGGGAAAGTTACCGTAGACAGAAACTTTACGGCTTCTCCGGCCCGGCTATCGATTTTTCCAGAGTGGTTTTTTCTCCGGCAGACCTTGCACGCATCGAAATTCCATCCCGTTTTTCCAGTCTGGAAGACCAGACCCTGGCCTTCTGTGTCAAATACTGGAATTTTATCAATGATTCGGCTTTTGAACGCATACTTTTCCTCTATTCCCGCAAGTTTGGAAAGAAGAATTACGATGTATTTCTCGCCATCCGGCGGGGAAGGGCGGCCAAACGGCGGGATGACGAGATTCTCGCTTCGGTGCTTTCCTCTCTGACGACCGGTTACTACTATTCAATCCGGGGTGACCGTTATCTGCAGCGTAACTGGAATAGTCTCAAATATGCTTTGGAAAATGCCGGAAGGTTACGGGCGCTGCCCGCTCCCGCTTCAGGCGGCGCAGAAGCCTTGCGGGTTTCCACGGAGGCGGCTTTACCCGCGGCCTCCGGATTGGCTGCCTTACCGTCACCGAAAGGGGCTCCTTCCGCGGAGGGCGCTGCCGGGCCGCAGCGAAGCGGAGCCTCCTCCCGGACTGCAAGCGCCGGGAGCGGGCAAAGGAAAATAGGAACCGTAAAGAAACTGAAGATTGCCCCTGCAAAGACCTCTTCGGCCGGGGAGACCAAGATTGCCCCCGCAAGGCCGAATCAACAACCCCGCCCTAAAGGGACGGGGTATGTTGGTTCTGATAGGTATGGATTGTATGCGGGATCCAATACCCATGAACCAACGGCGGATACCAGTATTAAAACCGCCCTGAAGGGCGGGGTATTGGACCCGCCTGCGAATAAAACGTTTGCGGTAATACCGCCTTCGAAACCGGCCTTGCCTAAGAAACCTGCTGCGGCTGTAAAGCCGGTTTTGCCCGCACAGCCGAAATTGCTGCCTGCCAAACCGTCCGGCCAAAGTGTTTCTGCGCAGCCGGTCATTGTGAAACCGGCCGCCGTGAATGTATCTCCGCCTCCAAAGCCGGTCAAAGCTGCCGTTCCGCCGCCTTCTGAACCGTCCCGGCAGAGTCTCCCCGAATCCAGGACAGGGATCTCCCAGGCTGCGGCAGAGGCCAAGCCCGGCGAACCGCCCCGCCGCAAAATTCGGCGCAACGCTGAAGTTCCCATAGAGCCTGCGGGTTCTTCGGTTTCGGACAGGCTTAGGCAGCTTTCGGGCCGTTCCTACGATTTGTACCAGGATCGTTTTCTTACCCATGTCCGCCAGGCCATACGCAAGGTACTCAGTTCAGGCCGCGGTATTTTCTTTACCCTGGGCGAAGATGCGGAGGATCTGGTATACAACTTCCTGGAGGCTCATTACTCCGATCCGTACATGAACTGGGCGGAAAGCGCCGAAAGGAGGGAACTTGCGGCCCTGGGCTTTGAACTTGAATCCCTTAATTCCATTATTGACGAATGTTACAAACGGCTGAATTAGGAGCCGCGCGTGAATAGAATGCCATGCATTTTATTCTAATTGCTTACGCAATAAGGAAATAACACGGCCCGGGGTCATGTTATTTCTGCGTGGGTCCTTAGTGTCTGTCTATAAAGTCGGTTGTTGTTCGTCAATACCTCGCTGAACCGCTCCGGTTCAAGCCCGTCAAGTAACCGGGTATCTGTATGTTGCAGGGTATTTTTTCACTTCAAGATTGTACTATTGATAAATGATCCCATGTCTATGTCTAAAAAAAATTTACTTCCGTAAATTTGTGTAGTATAATAGTCCAAACAGGAGGCCCCCCTTGTTTTTGAATAACTGTCCCAATATTGCCGATGCCATCCGGGATACCGGTCTATGGGAATTTTTTACCGTCTATCCAGACGGTTCCCGACAGTTCAAGGATCTTATTTCGGTGAACGGCATGAAAACTACCGATGGTTTCCCTTTTGGTTCGGCATTCTGTAGTTTTCTGCTCCGGCACCGGTTCGGAAACAACCGGGTCTTTTTTGAGGAAGGTCTTCTTACCCCCCTGCACTGCCACAACTTTATCGAATTAGGTTATGTGGCGGAAGGACATCTCAAACAGCATATTGACGGCAGGGACTATGTGTTTAACCAGGGTGAAATGTTTCTCATTAACAAGGATATCCCCCATGGGGAGTATCTGTACCGGAAAAACATGACGGTCCTGTTTCTGAACATCTCCAATGCCTTTTTTGATAAGTCCATGAATCACCTGGATTTGGCAGGCAGGGAATCCGAATATTTTGTCAGTCGTTTTATGATCGTCCAAAACCGGGAGTACTGTTTTGTCCGCTTTGTTCCCAAGGGAGGAAAAACCCCCACCCGGATACCCGGCCTTTTTGAAGAGATCCGTGTGGAACTCCAAAAGCCGGAGGCCGGCGGTTCCCATATTGTCATCGGCCTCGTGGAACGGCTCCTCTCCCTTATCCCCTCGGAATACACCCTTTCTATTGAGCCCAACAGCGGGAGCTCGGCAGGGAAACGGTTTTTTGAACAGCTTCGCCGCTACCTGGAAGATCATCACCCGGAAGTTACCATAGGGAACCTTGTCGCGGCCTTTGGTCATAACCGAGACTACTTTAACCGACTAATTAAACGGCACACGGGGATGACCTATTCCGCGTTTCTCCAGAGCATACGGCTGGACAAGGCGTTATTGCTCTTAAAAACTACCGGCCTTCCGGTGGAAGAAATCGCTCTCCGGGTAGGCTACGAAGATCCGGGGTATTTTTATAAGATTTTCGGCAAAAGATACAACAGAAATCCTGGCGATATGAGAAACTCCGAAGCTATGACCTATGAGCTGTAAAAAAATCGTTTTAGGCCACATGAATATTCATTTTTGTCGAATCTGACTATTGCGCCCTCTTGTCACTGGCCCTCAAAATAATCTGTAAAAAGCATCGGACGACCGTTGGTCGTTTCTTTTCCAAATTTGATTTTGAGGAATTTGTTATGAATCATGAAAAAGAAAACGTTTTCACGGGAACAGTGCAGGGCCGGGAAATAGCCGGTCACGCCGTGGCGGGAGTTGGTCAAAACCTTATTTTTGGCCTGTGGAGCAGCTATATGCTGGTATTCTTTACCGATGTTTTCGGCATCGCCGGCGGGGTAGCGGGACTGATTATGATGTTCACCCGGATCTGGGACGCGATTAACGATCCCATGATGGGGGTAATCGCGGATCGTACCCGTACCCGCTGGGGACGTTACCGGCCCTGGCTTTTGTTCATGGCCCTTCCTGTCGTTTTCTTTCTGGCTCTCAATTTCAGCACCCCCAGCCTTTCCTCGGCCGGAAAAATCGCATGGGCGGCCATAACCTATGTGTGTATGAGTATGGCCTTTACCGCGGTAGACATACCGTATTGGACCCTCCCCGCGGCAATGACCCAGGATGTGGGAAAACGGACCATGATTTACAGTATTTCCCGTACCACTACTACCCTCAGCAGTCTTATTGTGGGAATTGTCGCCATTCCCCTTGTTATGGCTCTGGGCGGGGGGGATATGGCCCGGGGATATTTTGCTGCCGCCCTTCTGATCGGCTGCCTGGGGGCGGTTCTCTACTTGTGCGGATTCAAACTTGTCCGGGAGCATGTGATTTCGCCGCCGCCGGAGAAATTTAATTTTTCCGAAGTGTCCAAGGCCATTTCGCAAAACAAACCCCTTTTGCTGATTCTTATATCAATGATTGTCGCCAATGGTTTTGCCTTCCTCCGGATGAATCTGATGGTCTACTGGGTACAGTACAATATCGGTTCCCTGGATATGGTGGCGGTGTTCAACCTTGTCTCCCTGCCGGCCATGCTTTTAGGCATGGTTTTTACCCCCCTCCTCAGCAAAAAATTGGGGCAGAAGGGCATGTTTATCTTTGCCTGTTTATGGGGCGCTGTCAGCAATTTTGTTTTCTTTTTTGTGGGCTACGGAAACACAATCGCCGCCATGGTCTTGTACTTTTTCACCTCGGTCCCAACCGGCTTTGTCATGGTCCTGGTTTCCAGCATGATCGCCAATACCATCGAGTATGCGGAGTGGAAAACCGGACAGCGAAGGGAGGGCCTTATCAGTTCTACCCAAACCTTCCTGGCAAAGGTTAGTATAGCCATCGGCGGCGGCCTGAGCGGCCTCTTGCTCACCATTGTCAACTATCAGCCCAACACGGCCCAGCCCCCGGATACCCTGACGGCCTTCCATATCGCCATGACCGCCCTCACCGGGCTCGGCTTCCTGCTCGGCATCATCCCGATGCTCTTTAACGATTTTAATGATAAAAAATATGCGGAGATCACGGCGGAGCTTCGGCAGCGCCGGGAACAGGCGAAAAAAACACAGGAGGAATAACCATGCGGGAAAAGGTTTTATTTAACGAAGGCTGGCAGTTTTACTACGGCGAGGCGGGGCCTATCCATAAAACCGTTAAGAAGTCCGGGGGCTTGGGCGGTCTTACCAGCGCCCTTCCGGGGGAACGGGGGGAAGCGGTAAAACTGGGACCGGCGGGGGAATTTTTTCTCAGCCTCATATCCGCCGGCCCGGAGGATGACGGAAGCGCCCTGCTGCAGATGCTCCTGGGAACCGATCTTAAAGCCTCCCTCGCGGGGTGGAGGCCGGTGGATCTGCCCCACGACTGGAAAACGGAACTGGAGTATACCCCGGAAAAAAGCGTTTTTATGGCCGGGGCCAAGGAAAACGGGGTGGGCTATTACCGCAAGGTCTTCTCCCTTGCCCGGGAGGACGAGGGCAGGCATATCGCCGTGGAATTTAACGGCGTCTGCCGTTCCGCCTCGGTCTGGTTTAACGGCTGTTTCTTGGGGGATCACTACAGCGGCTACACCAGTTTTAGTTTTGACCTTTCGGACCTGGCGAATTACGGGGACGAGGGGGATAATGTACTCCTGGTGCGGGTAGACACCACCACCGGGGATGAAGGTTGGTGGTACGAAGGGGCGGGAATCTACCGGGATGTCTATCTCCTCAAGACCAATACCCTCCATGTAGATTTCTGGGGGACCTATATCCACCTTGATAAACTGGAGGAAGGTTCCGCCCTGATGATCGTGGAAACCACGGTGGTAAACCGGGATTATAAGCCCCGCGCCGCCCGGCTGGACACGGTTTTCCTTGATGATCGGGGCGCCAAGGCGGGGGAGGCGGGGACGGACTTCACTCTTGCCCCCCTGGACAGCGTAACCCTCATTCAAAAAATCACCGTACCAAACCCGCGGTTCTGGTCAACGGAAAGCCCGGTTCTTTACAAGGCCCTGTCCGCCATCAGTGAGGACGGCACTGGCAACCCCGTTGACAGCTATGAAAGCTCCTTCGGCATCCGTACCCTGGCCTACACCGCTGAGGGCTTGGTGCTCAACGGCAGGCCGATTCCCCTTAAAGGGACCTGTGTCCATCAGGACTTCGCCGCATTAGGCGTTGCTCTTCCCGTTGGCATTCAGGAATATAAGATACGAAAACTGCTTGAGATGGGGAGCAATGCCTACCGTAGCGCCCACCATCCGGCGGACCCGGCCCTGCTGGACATTTGCGACCGCCTGGGGATGCTCGTGATGGATGAGAACCGCCTACTCGAAAGCAGTGAACTACGGCTTGCGGACCTGCGGGATATGGTTAAACGGGACCGCAACCATCCCAGTGTCGTCCTCTGGTCCCTCTGTAACGAGGAGATGATTGGCGGCAGTTCCCCTGCGGTAAGGATGCTACGGCATCTGGCAAACGAGGTCCGCCGGCTGGACAGGACCCGCCCGGTAGTATCGGCAGAGTTAATCCCGCCAGGGGGGGCTCTGAATCCCGAATATTTCAAGATATTTGATGTCCTGGGGTTGAATTATCCTGAGTCGCCCCTGACGGGAGATAATCTTTCCAAGATCAAGGCGGCCTGCCCCGAAGGCTGTTATCTTAATTCCGAAACCGCTTCGTATTTTTCCACCCGGGGCGCGTATTCCGACGATTGGGAACGCTGCCAAAACAACAACTTTGGTTCTCGTTTTTCCATGATGAGCCCCGGTAAAGACATTAAAGATCCCATCGGAGCGGGGGGCACCGCGCGGCCTGAAGATGCCCTGGGCTTTTATGCCGCCAATCCTTATACCGGCGGGGTGTTTATATGGACCGGTTTTGACTACCGGGGTGAACCTTCGCCTTTCCTCTGGCCGGCGATCAGTTCCCAGTTCGGCATCATGGATACCTGCGGATTCCCCAAAGATTATTACTACTACTACAAAGCCCATTGGACCACCCGACCCCTGATCCACGTCATGCCCCACTGGACCTGGCCCGGCAAGGAAGGAGAAACCCTGCGGCTGCGGGTTTTCTCCAACTGCGAGGAAGCAGAGATCCTGGTAAACGGTCTTTCAGCGGGACGAAAGCCCTGCGGTTCCGACTGGACGGAATGGGAACTGCCCTACGCTCCCGGGACTCTGGAAGCGGTGGCTTACCGGAACGAAAAAGAAGCGGCCCGGGAGATTCACCGGACCGCCGGAGCCCCGGCGGCATTGGTTCTTGAGCCTGAAGGCTGGACGGAACCCCTGCTGCGGGCCGGGGCTGCAGCGGTGATTTCGGTCTCCGTGCTGGACGGGGAAGGGAATCCCGTGCCTACCGCGGATAGCAGCATTACCTTTGAGCTAATCGGGGACGGCAGGCTCTTGGGCCTTGGCAACGGCGACCCCGCGGATCACAGCGCCGATGCCTACCCGGTCCGCCGGCTTTTTGCGGGCAAGGCGGCGGCGGTTATTCAAGCCGGGACCGGAAAAGACCGCCTGGTCCTCAAAGCCTCCTCCCCCGGCCTTGCCGGGGCCGCTCTGGAGATCACCGTGCGCTAGTACCATACCGCTGATTAGCGTCATTTAATCAGCGTTGCCCTAGACCTTTATCCGGCCGCGGAAACTCCGGGAGAGCGTAAGGCGGTCGGCATATTCGAGGTCTCCTCCCACGGGGAGGCCCGAGGCAAGGCGGCTGACTTCCACGGGATAATCTTTCAGGATCTTCTGTAAGTAGAGAGCTGTGGTATCCCCTTCAACAGTGGGATTAAGGGCGAGGATCAGTTCCTCTACGGCGCCTGAACGGATTCTGGAAAGGAGTTGTCCAATAGAGAGCTTGTCCGGGCCGACACCATCCAGGGGGGCGATAAGGCCGCCCAGTACATGGAAGAGGCCCCTGAATTCGGCAGAAGTACCGTTTCCGAAGGATTCTTCGATAACCCGTACATCCTGAGCCCTTTCCACCACACAGATAACTGAACTGTCGCGGCCGGGATCGCTGCAGACCGGGCAGGGGTCGGTTTCGGTAAAACTGCCGCAGACCGAACAGCGGCGGATGGCTGCGTGGAATCCCGCCAGTTCCTCTGCCAGCATGCGGGCATAGGCCGGATCTGCGTCGAGAATGTAGTATGCCATGCGGCCGGCGCTTTTCTTTCCAACGCCGGGCAGCCTTGACAGTAAAGCTACCAGCCGTTCAATAGCATTCCGTGCATCGTTCATAGGCTTCCCGGAAAACCGGGCATATTCCCCGGAATACCAAGGCTGCCTGCCATGGCGCCCATTTCACTGTTGATCTCCTCCCGTATTTTTTCCATGGCGCTGTTAAAGGCAGCCGCAACAAGATCCTGTAGCATTTCAATATTATCGGGATTGACCGCCTCGGGGGCGATTCTTACCGCCTGGATCTCCATCTTACCGTTGATGTCGATCTCTACCATGCCGCCTCCCACGGAACCGGTGGCGCTGATACCTGCCAGTTTTTCCTGAAAGACATTCATCTGTTCCTTCAGCTTTTGGGCATTGTTAAGAAGATCAAAAGGATTAATGTTCATCGGTTCTCCTTGAAACTATGGTGCCTTCAAACATGCGGAGTACACGTTCCGCCTGGGGCGGTATCGCCTGTGTTCTCCCTGTCTGTGATTCGGCAGAATTACTGTCATGTTCAACGGTATACTCCGTCCCGGATCCGCCCTGCGAAACTGCGCTGTCCGGCGGCGGAAAGCCTTCGCTCTCTTCGGCTTGCCCGGCGGCAGATTCCGGCCTGACAACATCATCCCAGAGGGGCGGCTCATCATCGGTTTCTTCTTCCTGCCTGTTTCCCCATTCCGGCACTGCCGCAATACCGTCTTTTTTCCGGGAAGCCATCAGCCGCTTAAAGCTTTCTGTCAATGCTCCGGGGCGGTCGAAACTTATCGCTCCGCCGTCTGCGGCTTCCGGCAGGGAAGATTCGGTTTTCCGGGGCCCGGCGGAAGCCCCATTAGCTAAAGGGAGCGGGCCTCCTGTGTCCGCGGCAGCACGGCCGCCGGCAGTATTACTGTTGACAGCAGTACTGCTGCCGGGAGGGGTTCCTCCGGAACCCGCGTCTTTCGCATTAAGCGCCCGCCTGGCCTCTTCAAGGGCAGCCAGCATCTCTGCCGGAGAAACCCAATCCTTGAGACGGCTGAGTCTTGAAACCGCCGTTTCAAGATCAAATCGCGGGGAAAGTGTATAACGGATATCCCGGTAACAGTCCAGGAGTATTCTGAGGGCTTCCTCAATCCGGGTGGAATCAAGGCTCTCCAGAACCTGTGCGGAGAAACGCTCCTTCCCGGCGCCCAGCAGCGCTTCCCTGGTAACACCGTTCTTTAAGAGGAGAAGACTCCTGTAATACCCTGCAAGATCTATGATGAACTGTTCAATGGCTATTCCGCCCGAGAGGGCTTCATCGGTCAGGTTGAAAGCCCCGGACGTATCCCCTGCGGCGCAGGCTTCAGCCAGAGCATTGAGCTTTTCCAGCCCCAGCAGCCCCAGCTTTTCCCGGATAAGGGCGGTCTTGATATGCCCTTCCGAAAAAGAAACTACCTGATCGAAGAGGGTAAAGGCATCCCGCAGGCTCCCGCCGCTTTCTCTGGCGATCCAGAAGAGGGCTTCTTCCTCCGCCTCAATGCCCATGCCGCCGCAGATCTGTTTGAGAAGACCCTGAATCGTTTCGATGGGGATCAGCCTGAAGTTGAACTGCTGGCAACGACTCTTGATCGTGGCCGGCACCTTGTGGATTTCTGTAGTGGCAAAAATAAAGACAATGTAGGAGGGAGGCTCTTCTATGGTTTTGAGCAGGGCATTAAAGGCGTTGTTGCTGAGCATGTGAACTTCGTCGATGATGTAGACCTTGTAGCGCCCCGCATTGGGAGGAAAGAGAACCTCATCCTTGATCTGCCTTACATCGTTAACCGATGTATTGCTGGCTCCGTCAATTTCGATAACATCAAGGCTTGTACCCGTCCGGATCTCGGAGCAGGCGGAACATACCCCGCAGGGACTTGCGGTAGGGCCCTTTTCGCAGTTGAGGGATCGGGCCAGAATACGGGCGGCGCTGGTTTTTCCACAACCCCGGGGCCCCGAAAAGAGGTACGCATGGGCAATCCTGCCCGATTCCAGGGAATTTTTGAGTGTGGAAACCACAAACTCCTGACCCGCAAGCTCGTCAAGGCTCTGTGGCCGGTATTTGGTGGCTGTTACTTCATATTTCCCGCTGCCGGGTAGGACTGCTGTTTCCATACTGTTCAAAAATCCCGCCGCCAGGATGATCACGGCGCAGGGAACCCTCGCTTACCGTTGCTTCCTTCCGGATCTGGCGGAGTTGGGCGCAGCCCCCTCGCATGGTTCCTGGCGGCGGGAATTTTATCATAACAGGATTGAAGAAAAGCCGCTAGCCTGTATCATGATATACATGAACTGCTTTATACATGCAGACCTTGACGCATTCTATGCCTCGGTAGAACAGCTCGATCATCCGGAATACCGGGGGAAGCCCGTCATTGTGGGCGGCCTTCCCGGAGACCGGCGCAGCGTAGTGTCCACCGCCTCCTACGAAGCGAGGGTTTTCGGCGTCCATTCTGCCATGCCCATTGTCCAGGCCTACAAGCTCTGTCCGGGCGGCATATATCTGCGGGGCAGGATGGCCCGTTACCGGGAAAAATCCGCTGTGGTCATGGAAATTTTTTCGGATTTTTCTTTTAATGTTCAACAGCTTTCCATAGATGAAGCGTTTTTGGATATCAGCGGCGCCGAACGCGTGCTGGGCCCTCCTGCCGAAGCCGCAAGAAAACTCAAGGAGACGGTACACCAAAAAACAGGGCTGACTCTTTCTGTCGGACTTGCCTCCAACAAGTATATTGCAAAGATCGCCTCGGGCATGTCCAAGCCGGACGGCTGTTTTATTATTCCACCCGGCGGGGAAGAACAGTTTATGCGATCTCTTCCTGTAGGCAAGATCTGGGGAGCGGGAGAAAAAACACAGGAACTGTTCAGGAAACACGGCTTCAAAACAGGAGAAGATATTTACTGCCTTCCGCTTGACAGTCTTACTGCAATTTTTGGTAATGCATTCGGCAATTTCCTGTATCGTGCCGTCAGGGGGGAAGGAGCGGCAAGCTTTGATGAAGAACGGGGCAGCCATTCGATGAGCAGCGAACGGACTTTCCCATACGATCTCTATGATGAGTTCACCATAGAGACTGCCCTGTTTGATATTTGCCAGAATCTTATGTTCAGGCTTTTAGACCTCCACTGGCAGAGCCGCACGGTTGCCTTAAAAATCCGCTATGAAGATTTTTCCACGGAAAACGCCCGGGAAACCTTCTCAAGTCCCGTATCAACGATGAATGAACTGTATGAACGTATTCTGGACCTCTTCCGTAAAAAATACAGGGCCGGCAGAGGCATACGTCTGATCGGCGCAGGGCTCTTGAACCTTGAAACCGGGCAGGGCGCCCGCCAAAACGAGTTGTTTGATGATGAGGAAGAAAAAGAGAGGCGGCTTGAAGAGGCAATCCTCAAAATCAATCATAAATTTCCCGAAGCAGCCCTGAAACGGGGCCGTTCCTGGCTGGCCCAGTCTTCCGCCGCGGCGGGAACACCCAACGCCGGGCCCGGTATGCAGGATTGACAACTCCGTTCATTTGTACTAGAGTAATGGAATAATGAATAACAATTTATTGGAAATATTGAGAATTGGAATATTTTATGATGGATACTATTTTTATAAAATAAGTAATTATTATAAGTATGAACATGAAAAAAAATCGCGGATAAGCATAAGCGGTCTCCATGAATTTATACGGAACGAAGTAGCAAGTCTGACAGATACGGATATGCGCCAGTGTCAGATTATCGATGCGCATTATTTTAAGGGCCGGTCTTCCGCAAGAGAGCTGGGAGAAAAGGTGCAGAGCGAACGCATTTTTGAAGATATTCTTATGCGGGAAAATATTGTAAGCCACTATCTGCCCCTCCGTTATGGAGATAATAATATTCCCCAGGAGAAGGGGATAGACGTATGGCTTGCCCTGGAAGCGTATGAGCTTGCCATTTACAAACATTTTGATATTCTTGTTTTGGTTGCCGGAGACGGGGACTATGTTCCGCTGGTACGGAAACTGCATACCCAGGGCACACAGGTTATGTTAATCTGCTGGGATTTTACCTACCACAACGAAAATGGCGACATTGTCGAGACAAAAACTTCCAGACAGCTTCTTGATGAAGTGTTTTATCCGGTACAGATGCATCAGAGAATCGATCAAAATGGCAGTGATTTTATTAAAAAATTGTTTGTGTATGACAGAAATAATGTTGTATTCCAAAATGCCGAATTCCCAAAAAACGGAATCCTGCCTTTTATTCCGGACGATGAAAAGCCGATGGAATATGAATCCGTCATTTTCAGCATCAATAAAAACGGCTTTGGTTTTATTAAAGACGACGAAAAAAATAACGTATTCTTCCATTACAGTACCGTTACAAACCGGGAGTATGAAGAACTCCAGGCAGGCATGCGGGTAAAATACAGTGTGGAAGGGGACGAGGAGCGGAGCAAAAGGGAAGCCGCCCCCCGTTTCCGGGCCTGCAAGGTAACGGTTATCGAATAGAAATTCCAAAACGAAAATTTTAGAATAACCTCATTTTATCTAAATTTTACCGAATCATAACAAAACGCTAACAACCGAAGAGTAAAAGGAGATATCTCAAGTTCAAGGAGCGTTTGATGAACGGTTTAAAACTGAAAAATGCGGTAATGGGAATGCTGGTGTTTCTTGCGGTCATCGCGGGAACGGGCAGCCTCTATGCGAGGGGACAGGGGGCAAAAAGTCCCGCCTCTTCGGCGCCTCCGGGCTGGCCGCAGGAGTTGGTGATGTGCTACCTCCCCAACGAGGCTACCGAGGAATTCGCGGAGTACCGTAGCGGTGTCCAGAATGACCTCAGCGCCGCCCTGGGGATCAGGGTAACGGAGATCAATGCCGCGGACTATAACGCCGTGGTGGAAGCTATGCGGACCGGCCATGCGGATATTGCCTCCTTTGGCCCGGTTACTTACGTACAGGCTGTGGAACGGGCAGGGGTGGAAGCGATGGTTATCGTGGCGCCTTTCGGGGACAAGAGCCAGGCAGGGTATACTTCCAAGATTATCGTGAAGGCCGGGAGCCCCATTAAAACCCTCCAGGATCTCCGGGGGAAGACATTTGCCTTTGTGGACCCCGCTTCAACTTCGGGCAACTATGTGCCAACCCTGGAACTGATGAATGCCTTCGGCATGACCAACGAGGACTTCCATACCAATGGAAGGTTCTTTTCTTCCGTCAGCTTTTCCGGGCGGCATCAAAACGGACTCCAGGCAGTGATCAACGGCGATGTTGACGCTGCGCCGGTGGCATCCGACATCCTGGAGGGGGAACTCGCATCAGGGAGGGTTAAGGAAAGCGACTTTGTGGTGATCCACCAGTCCCCCATGATCCCCAACGCCCCAATCTCAATTAGAAAGGAACTACCTGCGGATTTAAAGGTAAAAGTCAAACAGTTCTTCCTGGAGTATAAAAACCCCGACTACTTCCAGTTCATGCTCGGCTGGCCGCCTGAGCGGGAACCGGAATTTGTGGAAGCCAATGACCGTGACCTGGACTATGTCCGTGACCTGATGGAAAAAGTGATTCCCAAATAATGGAATCAGTTATTGCAGTATGGGGTTTAAAAAAAATATACCGGGGCTCGGAAAAACCCGCGGTCCGGGATTTGAACCTCACGGTGGAGAGGGGGGAGATGATCGGCGTCATCGGTCCTTCGGGGGCGGGAAAGTCTACCCTCCTGCGCTGCATCAATCATCTGGTCATCCCAACGGCGGGACGGATCTTTATCGAAGGAGAAGAAATTACCGGCGCTTCTCCGGGTATGGTACGGAAGCTCCGCCGCCGTCTGGGTATGGTGTTCCAGCACCACAACCTCGTGGCCCGCCTCACAGTGATGCAGAATGTGATGCACGGGAGGCTGGGGTATATGAACACCATGGACGGTGTTCTGGGCCGCTACAAGGAAGAGGACAAGCGGCGGGCCGTAACCACCCTCGAGCAGACCGGTCTTGGGGACTTCCTCTACCACCGGGCCGGAGAACTTTCCGGCGGCCAGCGCCAGCGGGTAGGAATTGTCCGGGCCCTGATGCAGGAACCATCGGTTCTGCTCTGCGATGAACCCATCGCCTCCCTGGATCCCGCCAGCGCCCAGGTGGTGATGGAACTGATCCGGGATGTCTGCCGCCGTCATAAAATCGCCTGTATCGTGAACCTCCACCAGGTCGATGCGGCCCTGAAATACGCGGACAGGATCATCGGCATGTTTGAGGGGGAGATCGTATACGACGGCCCCACCGCGGAACTTACCGGAACGATGATCGAAAAGATATACGGTAAGCCCATGTCGGAACTTATGATCAGCTCCGAGCGGTAGGAGATGAACGTATGACAGATCTGCGCGGAACAGAGCTTGTTAAGGAAAGTGGAACGGCAGGAAAAATGCGCCTGGCATCCCGGGAAAGCCTTCGGGCCTCGGTGGTTTTTTTGATCGTCCTCCTCCTTCTCTTCGGCCTCTCCACAGGCTTTACCCGGTTTAACCCTGTCGCCGTCCTGTTTTCACAAGGGGAATTCTGGAACTTCATCTTCGCCGATTTTGTTCCTCCGTCTATGGGAAGGCTTGAGTCCCTGTTCCGGGCGGTGATGCAGACCGCCTACATGGCCCTGGCGGCCACGGGGATCTCGGCGATTGCGGCCTTTTTTCTAAGTTTTCTGGGAACCCCGGCAATAACCCGTTCGGTTTTGATCAATTCGGCAGTCCGGACCTTTGCTTCGATTCTCCGAAACATTCCTACCCTGGTATGGGCCTTTATTCTGGTCGCGGCCTTCGGCATAGGGACCGTGGTAGGCGTCCTGTCCCTGATCATCGGTACTACCGGGTACCTCACCAGGTTTTTCATCGAGATCTTGGATGAGGCCGCTGAGGAAACCATGGAACCCCTGCTGGCCGCCGGGGCCCCCATGCCCTCCATTGTAACCCAGTCCCTGCTGCCCGGGGCAATGCCGGGTTTTATCGCATGGATCCTCTACTGCGTGGAACTGAACATCCGGGCCTCCACGATCCTCGGCATGGTTGGGGCCGGCGGCATCGGACTCCTGCTTATGGGTTACATCAAACAGTTTAACTACGCCGCAGCGTCTACCGCGATTATCGCCGTGGCGATCATCATCATCGGGGTAAACCTGCTTACCAATTACCTGCGAAAACTGATTATGAGGTGAGCTTGTTCCAAAACCCGGTTAGTTTCGGAACAAGCTCTTGGAAAAACCGGCAAAGGCCCGGTTTTTCCACTAAATTCAAGGTAGCTGTTCCAAAAACTGAAGTTTTGGAACAGCCTCAGGTAGAAAGCAATATGAAGCGTTCCCTAAGCCCTCATCCGGCCGGAAGAACCCCTCTTAATCAGCCTGCCCGGAATGATCACTTCCCTGGGCTTGCTCTTGTCGTCCGAGAGCATCCTTTTCAGGAGAAAGTCGGCGA
>JAIRXN010000140.1 GCA_031268245.1 Treponema sp.
ACACTAACAAACACGAACGGAACAGAGCGCCCTTCATTTTTTTCTCCGCTTTCATAAAGGAGCCTCTTATTTCATTCAACTATGCTGAAATAGAGGTAAAATCAATGCTATCAAAGCAAAATCGGCCCTCCGACATTATTTTCGTTTGTGGTATTTACCGGGCCTCTCGCCGTGCGGCATATATCAAAAAAACGCGCTCACCAGTTCGCTCGCAGCACTTGGGCGTGTGAGGTTCATGTGAAGCACACTCATCTTCCGGATATAATCACCGCCATCAAGCCGGAATACGTCTTGTTCGTGTATTCCTGGAGTTCGCGGCAAATTTCTTCAGTAAATGTCAAACTGCTGTCCCCCTCCTTCAACGGTTGAATTTTACCTTTTTATGGTTTATTATGGGAAAGCCTCGACAAAATGGAGTGTTTCATGAACATACAAGTCTTGCGCCGTTTTTGCCTCTGTATCCTGGTCTTGCTTGCCTTGGGCGCCTGTTCGATCAACAGGGTGGCGGTCAATGCGGTTTCCGACGCCCTCACCGGGGAGGGGGGAAGTGATGTTTTTACCGGCGATTCCGATCCGGAGTTGGTCGGGGACGCTCTTCCCTTCGCCATCAAAATGTACGAGGCTCTGCTGGATCAGAATCCCCGGCACAGGGGTCTGATTCTTACCACCGGTTCTCTCTTTATCATGTATGCAAACGCCTTTGTTCAGGGCCCTGCGGAGTTTTTGCCTGCGATTCAGTTTCAGGACAGGCAGGATGCGGTTGCCAGAGCCAAGAAACTGTATCTGCGGGGTGCGGATATTATTTCCCGGGGTATTGAACAGAAGTATCCGGGCTTTGCCGGCGCGGGGGACAGGCTTCCCTCGATCCTTTCAAAGATGAAAAAGGAGGATACGGCCTTTCTCTACTGGACTGCGGCAGGCTATCTTTCAGCCTTTTCTCTTGATCCCTTCGATTCCTCCCTGGGGCTGCGGGCGCCGGATCTCCTGCGCTATGTTGATAGGGCCTATGAGCTCGATCCCGGTTTTAACTCCGGGGCCCTGGACGAATTCTATCTTCTGGCCTATTCTTCCCTCCCCGCGACAATGGGGGGCGATCCTGAAAAGGCGGAGATTCACTTCAAAAGGGCGCTGGAAAAGTCGGGGGGCAGGCTTGCGGGGCCCTATGTGTCCTATGCTCAGTCTGTTTCCATTCCCGGCCAGGACTACAATAGTTTCAAATCCTGCCTCGAAGCGGCTCTTGCCATCAATCCCGATGACGATCCTTCCAACAGGCTGGTAAACATCCTCTCCCAGAGGAAGGCCAAAATACTTCTCGACATGACGCAGGACTATTTCTTCATGGAAGACGGCGAATGGGACGAAACAGCCTATGAAGACGATGATTACGAATATGAATAAGGAGGTGTTTTAATGAAAAAAACAAGGAACTTCCGCCGGTGTGCAGACCGAAAGGCATGGATTCTTTTTGCCTTTTGTTTTGCCCTGTCCTCCGGTCTCTTTGCCCAGAAGGTGGAGATAAAACTGGCCTCATCCCTGCCCAGGAACTCGGACTGGGGAATCATTCTCGATCGTATCGCCGCGGAGTGGGCCCAGACGACCAACGGGGAAGTTGAACTCAAGGTCTTCCATCAACGGGCCGGTTCCGAGGATGACTATCTTAAATGGCTGCGGCAGGGCCGGTTTGAGGCGGCAATCTTCACTTCCAGCGCGCTCTACTCCATCGCCCCGGAGATCATGGCCCTGTCCATACCTTTCCTGATCCGCAATAACGATGAATTTGATGCGGTATTACAGGAAGTACGGCCTATTCTTGATACCAAAATTGAAGAAAAGGGTTTCAAAAACCTTGCATGGGCCAAGGCGGGCTGGGTAAAAATCTTCTCCCGTTCTCCTGTCTATACTCCCGCCGATCTCCGCAAGCTCAAGATAGCCACCAGCCCTGCGGACAGGAAACTTGCCGACGCATTCAAGGCCATGGGTTTCCAGTTGGTCGGGGCCAGTATAACCGAAGTTCC
This sequence comes from Treponema sp., assembly GCA_031268245.1. Lineage (GTDB taxonomy): Bacteria > Spirochaetota > Spirochaetia > Treponematales > Breznakiellaceae > JAIRNJ01. The sequence continues at coordinate 2,016 of JAIRXN010000140.1, forward strand.
CCAGTTTCTCGCTTCCCGGCGCATCGATGCGGTTTACCAGAGCCCCATTGCCGTCCAGGCCACCCAGCTTTACAAGGTTGCCGGCAACATGAGTTCCATCAATCTGGCGCCCTTTATGGGGGGCATCCTCATGAGCCGGAAAGGCTGGGAGAGCATTCCCCAGCGTTACCAGGCAAGGCTCCAGGAGATTGTCCGCAAGGCGGGAATCGAAATAGAAAATTCTTTCCAGAAACGGGAGGCCGATTCCGTTGAAGCCATGAGGAGGGACGGGGTACACTATAATCAGTCCACGCCCGAACAGGTGAATCTGTGGTATCAGGATATGCAGGACAGGCTCCCCGATATGGTAAACAGAGGTATCTTCAATAAAGAAATGTATGAACGGATCAACCAGATACTCATAAGCTACCGGAGGAGCCGTTGACAGAAAAAACAGTTGAAACATCAACTGAATCTTCGGGTATGGCTTCACCCGCTCAGGCAGATCCGGGGGGAGCAAGGGGCGTTTTCTACACGATAGAAAATGCGCTTTGTATCGTTTCCCTTGTCCTTCTGGCTCTGCTTCCCGCTTCCGAGGCGGCAGCCCGTATCTTCTTCGGCAAGGGTGTTCCCGGTTCTTCCGCGCTGGGGATGCATCTGCTTCTCGTGTCGGGTTTGCTGGCAGGGATGATCACCACCCGGAAGGAAGAGCATCTTTCCATCGCCCTGGTGCAGTACTTTTCCAAAGAGAATTTCAAACAGCAGATCAAGATCTTTACCAACCTGCTTTCAACCCTGGTTTTGACTGCCATAGCGTGGACAGGCCCTGCCTTTATCAGGATAGGACTCGACGGGGAACTGCAGGGTTTTATCCCGGACAGAGTTTTTGCACTGGTAATCCCGGTAGGTTATGGGATCATGGCGGTTCGTTTTGCCCGGAGAGCGGGTCTGAAGGGCCGGCTGAGCTTCCTGCCCGCGGCGGCCATTGTACTGGGAACGGTTTTGAGCGTTCCTTCGATTCTCAAGTTTTTCTATGAATTTGATATTCCGGCCTGGGGGGAAAATTTTTCTTTGTTTCTCCATCAGGTTTCCCTTGTCCTAAAAATCCCGGTGGTAATAATCCTGCTTCTGGCGGCCCTGGCAGGAACCCCTCTCTTTGTGGTGATGGGCGGCCTTGTGCTGATCCTCCTTGAGGCGGCGTCTATCCCGGTGGATGTGGTGGCTACGGATATTTACTCCGCCCTGACCAACGACAGCATCATCGCCATACCGCTTTTTACCCTGGTCGGCTTCTTTCTCTCGGAAAGCCGCGCCGGAGAACGGCTGGTAAAGACTTTCCGCAGCCTCTTTTCCTGGCTTCCCGGCGGGATGATCGTCGCCACGGTGGTCATCTGCGCCTTCTTTACTTCCTTTACCGGCGCTTCCGGGGTTACGATCCTTGCGCTGGGGGGAATTCTCTATTCGATACTGTCGGAACATGTAAAGTACCCGGAAAAATTTTCCATCGGTCTTTTGACCAGCGTGGGAAGCATAGGCCTCCTCTTCCCGCCGAGTCTTCCCCTGATCCTTGTGGGGGCCATGACCCAGACCAGTGTGTTCAAGATGCTTGCCGGAGGGATCATCCCCGGCGCAATCCTGGTAATCGCGGTAATCATCTTCGGCATCGTCATTTCGCTTAAGATAAAGATTCCCCGTGAGCCTTTCAACGTAAAGCATGCCCTCTCCTCCCTCAAGGGGTCGGCGCTTGAGATAATTCTCCCCTTCTTCCTTGTGGGAGGCTACTTTACCGGTTACCTCTCCCTCGTGGAGATTGGCTCTGCGGCAATAATCTATATCTTTATAGCCGAAGTTTTCATACACCGGGACATTCCCATAAGGGAAGTGCCGCGAACCTTCCTCAAGGCGGTGCCGATTGCCGGCGGGGTGCTGGCGATTCTGGCCCTGTCGCAGTCTCTTTCCTACTACATAGTGGATACCAATGTACCGGCAAACCTGGCGGACTGGATGCAGCAAACGATACAGTCCAAATATACCTTCCTTATTTTGCTTAATCTTGCCCTTCTCGTGGTGGGCTGTCTCATGGATATTTTCAGTGCAATCCTCATCGTATTGCCCCTGATTGGGCCTCTGGGGGCCGCATACGGCGTGGACCCGGTGCATCTGGGGATCATTTTCATAACCAATCTTGAAGTAGGGTTCCTTACCCCCCCTGTAGGGCTCAACCTTTTCCTGGCAAGCTACCGTTTCAAGAGACCTTTCGTGGATATATGCCGTTATGTGTTTCCCTTTCTCCTCATTCAGCTTGCGGTTGTGCTGCTGGTGACCTATGTTCCGGCTCTGTCCATGTATCTGGCGCAGTTTTTTTAGCATTTGCTCATTTCATTGCGCAAATGCCACATTAGGAGACAATATGAGCGATGAATTGATGGAGAAGGTCAACGAATCTATTGCCGCTATCCGCGGCAAGACTTCCATTAAACCGGAACTGGCTCTTGTTTTGGGTTCGGGACTGGGGCCTCTGGCGGATCAGATTACGGAACCCTGTAGTATTGCCTATACGGAGATACCTCACTTCTTGAAGAGCACCGCGCCGGGGCACGAAGGAAGGCTGATCTTGGGTTACTTTGCCGGAAAACCGGTTCTCTGTATGCAGGGACGTTTCCACTACTATGAAGGCTACAGTCAGAAGGAGATTACCTACCCAATACGGGTCATGGCAAAGCTGGGGATACGGACGCTGATCCTTACCAATGCCTGCGGGAGTCTGAAACGGGAATTTTGTCCCGGCGACATCATGCTTATCACCGATCACGTCAATTTTACCGGTATGAATCCCCTCATCGGGCAGAATGAAGATGAGTTCGGCCCCCGTTTTCCCGATATGTCCAGGATCTATACCCCGGAATTACTGAAACTTTGCCGGGAAACCGCCGAGGATATGGATATGGATCTCCGGGAAGGCGTCTATCTGGGTTACTCCGGCCCAAGCTTCGAGACTCCGGCGGAGATCAGGCTTTTCCAGAACTGGGGGACAAGCGTTGTCGGCATGTCTACCGTGGCGGAGGCGATTGTCGCCCGGCACTGCGGCCTGAAGGTTCTTGCCCTCTCCTGCATAACCAACATGGCGGCGGGCATACTTGACCAGCCGATCACCGCCGAGGAAGTGGTTGAAGCCGCCAATGGCGCCGGAGAACGTTTCCGCCGCCTCCTCGCCGGAGTCATAAAACGAATATAGGAAAAATATGCATTTTACGGATGACGCGGAGTACTGGATAGAAAAACTCAAGCTGAAGGGCCATGCCGAAGGAGGCTGGTACAGAGAAGTCTGGAAAGGGGGCCCGGAAATTCCCGCCGCCGCCCTGCCTGCGTCTTACGGGGGCAGCCGTCCCGCTTCAAGCCTCATCTACTACCTCCTCCGGGATAAAGAAACGTCCGCATGGCACAAACTGAGATCCGCGGAGATCTGGACATGGCATGCCGGCGGCGTTCTGGAGCAGAGACTGGGGGGCGGCGGGGAAAACCCTGCGGAGACTTCCGTGCAGTTAATCGGGTCAAATCCCGAAGCCGGGGAGAGTTTTCACGCGGTTATCCTTCCGGATACCTGGCAGACCACAAGGATTCTGAAAGGGAACTTTGTCCTTGTTTCCTGCATCGTGTCTCCGGCCTTCAGTCCGGAAGATTTCTCTTTCCCCCCTGAATGAACCGCGGAATATTTTAGCCGCGTGAGGAGCTTCGCAGATGGTTATTGATGAATTTTCCTTAAAAGGCAGGATTGCCGCGGTTACCGGGGCGAACAAGGGCCTGGGCCTCTCCATGGCTCTTGCGTTGGCGGAGGCGGGAGCGGATATCGCCGCCCTTACCCGTAAAACCGCGCCGGAACTGGAAGAAGGCGTCCGTTCCCTGGGGAGACGCTATAAGCGGATAGAGGCCCAGCTTTCCAGGCCCGAAACCATGGAGGCGCTTGCGGAAAAGACCCTGGCGGCCTTTGGCCACATCGACATACTGGTAAACAATGCCGGGATCACCCCGGTACATCCTGCGGAAGAGTACCCTAAGGAGGATCTCGACCGGGTCTTCGACGTGAATGTAAAGTCCCTGTACCTGCTCTGCCAGGGCATAGGCAGGGACATGATAAAACGCCGTTACGGGAAGATCATCAATATCTGCTCGATTCAGTCCTGCCTGGGCGGTACAAATGTGAGCGCCTATGCCGCAAGCAAACATGCCGTTGCGGGGATCACCAGGGCGCTTGCCAACGAATGGGGCCGGTACGGGATAAACGTCAACGGCATAGCTCCCGGATTCATGACGACGGACAATACCGCCCTGCTCCGCAGCCAGCCGGGCGTCACGGAGGCGCTTGCGGAAAAGGTTCCCCTGAAACGCTGGGGAAGCGGCGACGATCTCAAAGGCCCCGTTGTGTTTCTTGCCTCGGAATCTTCCCGTTTTGTCAACGGCCATCTGCTCATAGTAGACGGCGGCTTTATCAACGACTGATTGCAAAAGATGGCTTTCAATGTATAATTACTAAGAAATGGGATTTCTTTCAAAGCTCAGGTTTTGAAGGAAGCTCAATAGATTTTTTGAGGAGGACTAATGTGAAAAAATTACGGATGGCAGGGGCGCTTGTGCTCATTGCGCTGCTTGCTTCTCCGGCATTTGCCGGAGGGAAAAGGGATGCTGCTCCCGCAGGCGGCGCCAGTGGCGGCCTCAAGGTAGCGATTCTTACAACCAGCGGGGTTGACGACGGTTCCTTTGGGGAGGACTGCTGGAACGGCATCCTGGAATTCAAGAAGAACAATCCCGAGGCCGAGATCACCTCCATCAAGGAGCCGGACATGGCCAAGGTGGTTACCGCGGTGGCGGACGTTATCGCCGACTACGATGTCTTGGTCCTTCCCGGTTTCCAGTTTGCCCCGGTAGGCGCGGTGCTGGAGGATAACCCGAGCCGGAAGGTAATCCTTGTCGATACCGCTCCCACGGACGCGGAGGGGAACACCGTTGAACTCCCCAACATCTACTCTATGCAGTTCCACGAGGAAGAATCCGGCTTCTTCGCGGGCATCGTCGCTGCCCTGGAAACCAAGTCCGGCAAGGTGGCGGTGGTAAACGGCATGGCCTTCCCCTCCAACGTGAATTACCAGTTCGGCTTTATGAGCGGGGTGAACTATGCCAACAAATACTACGGGACCAGCGCCCAGTGCATCGAGCTTCCCTCCTATGCGGGAACCGATGTTACCGGGAAGCCTGTGGGGGGCAACTATATCGGCGGCTTCGCCGATGAGGCCACCGGCAAGGTGGTGGGCCAGGCGCTGATCGGCCAGGGGGTAGACGTGCTCCATGTGGCCGCCGGCGCATCCGGTAACGGTGTCTTTACCGCGGCCAAAGAGGCCAGCGGAGTCTATCTTATCGGCTGTGACGTTGATCAGTACGATGACGGCTTCAAGGGCGGGGAAAATATCATGCTTACTTCCGGCCTCAAGGTGATGCACACCAACGTTACCAGGCAGCTCCAGGCGATCAAAGACGGCAGCTTTAGGGGCCAAAATGTGGTCCTGGGGGCGGATACCGATTCCACGGGCTATGTTTCCGCCGAAGCCCGCAGCAGACTTTCCGCCAACACCAGGGCCAGACTCCAGGAAGCCTATGCCCTGCTCAAGACCGGGAGGATCGTCCCCGCCGCAAACTTCAACGGCCATACGCCCAGCGATTTCCCCGGGCTTTAAAGCCTAAGGTTGAGTATGCCTGCCGGTGCTGAATATATCGTCGAGATGAAGCGCATCACAAAGCGCTTTCCCGGCATTACCGCCAACGACGATATCAGCATCAGTATTAAAAAAGGTGAGATTTTCGCCTTCCTCGGGGAAAACGGTGCGGGGAAATCCACACTGATGAGCATGCTTTTCGGCATGTACGAACCCGATGAAGGCGAAATCTTTGTACGGGGAGAGAAAGTCAGTCTTTCCTCCTCCAATGCCGCGGTGGCCCTGAATATCGGCATGGTTCACCAGCATTTCAAACTTATTCCGAATTATACCATTGCAGAAAACATTGTCCTGGGGATAGAACCTGTAAAAAAGGCCCTGGGGATTTTTCCGTATATCGACATAAAAAGCGCGGAAAAGAAAATTGCCGGCCTTTCCCGGTTTTACGGACTTGAGGTTGATCCGAAAAAAAAGATAGAAGAAGTAAATGTTTCCACCCAGCAGCGGGTAGAGATCCTCAAAATGCTCTACCGGGAAGCGGAGATACTGATATTCGATGAACCCACCGCGGTTCTCACTCCCCAGGAGATAGAGTTTCTCCTTGGTATCATGAGGGAACTGCGGAACAAGGGAAAGACGATCATCCTTATTACCCACAAGCTGGAGGAGATAAAGGAGATCGCGGATCGCTGCGCAATACTGCGCCGCGGAAAACTGGTAGAAATTCTGCCTGTTGCCGAAGCTTCCACCCGCGAAATGGCGAACCTCATGGTAGGCCGGGAAGTCAGCTTCACCCGGGAGAAGAGCCCGCCCAAATTCGGCGATGTTGTGCTTGAGGTTGAAGGTCTCAGCGTAAAGAACGAAAACCAGTTTGAAGTGGTAAAGAACGTATCATTCTCCATCCGTAAAGGGGAGATCTTCGCCATTGCCGGAGTCTCGGGCAACGGACAGGCGGAAATTGCCGATGCCGTCGCGGGACTGGCAAAGCCTTCAAAGGGAAGCATCCGTCTTGCCGGCAGGGATATTACCGCCTGCAAGATCCGCCGCCGCATCGAAGAGGGCATCGCGTACATCCCCGAAGACAGACAAAAATACGGGGTTATTCTCGATTTTACACTCCAGGAAAACCTTGCGGTAAAACAGTACTATCTTCCTCCTTTCTCGAAGAACGGGGTGCTTCAGGAGGAAGGATTCAAAAAATACGCGGAAGATTTAAGCCGCCGTTTTGACATACGCAGCGGGCAGGGTACCCGTACCGCCACCCGTTCCATGAGCGGGGGAAACCAGCAGAAAGCCATTGTCGCCAGGGAAATATCCCTTGATGCACAGCTTCTCATATTCGTGCAGCCTACACGGGGGCTGGACATAGGAGCCATAGAAAACATACAGAAACAGATCATAGCCGAAAGGGACATGGGCAGGGCGGTGCTCCTCATCTCTCTGGAACTGGATGAGGTAATGAACCTGGCCGACACTATCGGCGTCATCTATAACGGAGAACTGCTGCGGATCTCCGCGGCATCGGAACTTACCCCCAACGAGGTAGGCAAGTATATGATGGGGGTAAAATCATGAAAAGCAGGATGCCGCCTTACGGAACAAGGCCCCGGGCCCTGATACGGATTTTCCGTTTACTCTCGGAAGATCGCACAAGTCCTGTCGCCCTTCCCTTCTTTGCCATCATTCTTACCCTGATTACCGCTTCCCTCCTGCTTCTTGTACTGGGAAAAAATCCGCTCGTTGCCTTTGCCGCATTCCTGCGGGGGAGCGGTTTTATGCTGAAAAGCTCCTATGCGGGAGGCCAGAACATGCTCACCGATTTTCTTTCCTTCCTGGGGATTCTCTCTCCCATGCTCCTTGCCGCTCTCGCTGTTATTGTGGCCCTCAAGGCGGGCTTGTTCAACATCGGGATTGCGGGCCAGATGCTTACCGCGGGTTTTCTGGCTACGGTTTTTGTGGGTTACAGCAACCTTCCCGCTCCCATAGCCCGTACCCTGGTGATCCTTGCGGGTCTTGGGGCAGGAGCGGCGATGGGAGCCCTCGTAGGCTTTCTCAAGTACCGTTTCAACATACACGAAGTTGTTTCAACGATCATGTTCAACTATATTGCAAGTTATGTAACGGGCTTTTTTATCAACACCTACTATGTAGACGTTATGTCGCGTTCATCCAGGGTATGCAGCGCCGCTTCCCGGCTTACGATTACAGGACTGCGCTGGGGCAGCATGAGGCCCACCATCCCCTTAGGCATCCTTGTCGCGCTGGCTGCGGTTTTTATCGTGCGGTTTGTGTTGAATCGTACCACCTTCGGCTTTGAACTCAAGGCGGTCGGGCTCAACCGGGACGCCGCCATGTATGCCGGTATCCGGGAAGGCCGCAGCATCGTCCTTTCCATGCTCATTTCCGGAGCCCTGGCAGGAAGCGCCGGGGTGTGCTACTACCTCGGCTACTACAACAATATCCTCCCCAAAAGCCTGGCGAGTCTGGGCTACGACGCCATCGCGGTATCGCTGCTGGGCAACCTTTCCCCCGTGGCGGCAATCTTCGCTTCGGTGCTGGTTACCGTTTTCCAGAAGGGCTCGGTCTACATGAGTTCCACGGTAAAGGTACCGCAGGAAATCGCGCTGGTGATCACCGGCATACTCCTGCTCTTCAGCGCCTGTACCGTCTGGATACGATACCGCGCAAAAATGGAACTTGAAAAGACAAAGCGGGCAAAAACCGGGAACGAGGAGCGGATCTGATGGACATCATACTGATTGACGGTCTTTCATTCGCAATGCCTCTCCTTATCATGGCTATCGGCGGAATCTACTGCGAACGGAGCGGAGTAACTATGCTGGCTCTTGAGGGCCTGCAGGGTTTTGGGGCCTTTACGGGAGCCGCCGCAGTGGTACTGCTGAGTCCGCGTCTGGGCCAGGCATCCGGGGCGCTCATCTATATCGCCATGGCTTTTTCCATGGCAGGAGGACTGGTCTTCTCCCTGATCCACGCGGCCCTCTGCGTTAAATTCCGCGCCCAGCAGGTTATCTCGGGCGTAGTGGTCAACACGCTGGCTCTGGCTCTTACCACCTTCCTCACCAGCGTGATCAACAACGCCATTACCGGGGAGGCTTCAAACAAATTCCAGATAGGCGTGTCTTCCCGTTTTACCATTCCCGGCCTTTCCCGCATTCCGGTGTTGGGCGCCCTCTTCAAAAACATGTACCCCTTTGAAATTGTAATCTTTATTGCGGCCTTTATCTTCTGGTATATTCTCTACAGAACCCGTTTTGGGCTGCGCCTGCGGGCCTGCGGAGAAAACCCGGCGAGCCTTGACGCCGCAGGAGGGGATGTGGCAAGGACCCGTATGGCGGCGGTGATGATCTGCGGCGCCCTTTCGGGACTGGGAGGGATCTTCCTTGCGTATTCTATCTCCGCCCAGTTTTCGCCCAGCATCTACATGGGCTACGGCTACCTTTCCATTGCCGCGCTTATCTTCGGCAACTGGAAGATCCTTCCCACCTTTGCCGTGTGCCTCTTCTTCGGCCTGGCAAAATCTTCAGGCTACCAGCTTACCCTCTTCCTGGGCATGCCCAGCAACTATTCCGATCTTCTCATGGTATTGCCCTATGTGCTTACCCTGCTCCTTCTGATCTTCTTCTCCAAACACAACCACCCTCCGCGGGCGCTGGGAGAATTCTTCGATAAGGGTAAGAGATGAAACGGATTGCCGAACCGGCGTGAAGCATTAAAGTTGTTCAATAACCTTAAAAAACAGCTTGAATCCTTTGATCGGGCAACCCGGATTCGAACCGGGGACCCCAAGTCCCCCAGACTTGTACGCTAACCAACTGCGCTATTGCCCGTCAAAGGACTCAAACCGGATTCAATCTATCATGAAGCGGGATTCTGTGTCAATGAGGATCCGGGCTATTCCAAACTTTGATTATGGGGTATACTTTTGTGTAATAGATTTGTCCGAAAACTGAAGTCTCCGGATAATTCTAATTTTTTGAAGGGGGATTTTTTATGAAAAAAATCACTGTAATGCTCCTGGCGCTGCTTGTCCTGGCCCAGGGGGCCCTCTTTGCAGGGGGCAGGAGGGATTCGGGCGCTTCCACGGCCGCTTACCACATAGGCGTGGTGACCGGTACGGTTTCCCAGTCTGAAGACGATCTGCGGGGCGCCGAAGAACTGATCCGCCGCTACGGGAGGGCTACCGAAGGGGGTATCATTCAGCATGTTACCTATCCGGACAACTTCATGGATCAGCAGGAAGTAACGATCAGCCAGATCACCACCCTGGCGGACGATCCTCTGATGAAGGCAATCGTCATGAACCAGGCGGTTCCCGGCTGTGCGGAAGCCTTCAAGCGGGTACGGGAGAAGAGGCCGGACATCCTGCTCTTTGCCGGTGAACCCCACGAAGATCCCCTGGTAATCCAGGGGGCGGCGGATCTGGCGGTCAGTGCGGACTTTATTTCCCGCGGCTATACCATCGTCTGGGCGGCTAAACAGCTCGGTGCGGATGCCTTCGTCCACATCAGCTTCCCCAGGCACATGAGTTACGAATCCCTCGGCCTGCGCCGGCAGATCTTTGAAGCTGCCTGTAATGATCTGGGACTCAGATTCGTATTTGTTACCGCTCCCGATCCCACAAGCGATGTGGGCGTAGCCGGAGCGCAGCAGTACATTCTTGAGCAGACTCCCCAGTGGATTCAGCAGTACGGGAAGAATGCCGTTTTCTTCTGTACAAATGATGCGCACACAGAACCGCTGCTCAAACAGCTCTTCGTATACGGCGGCATGTTTGTAGAAGCGGACCTCCCCTCCCCTCTCATGGGTTACCCGGGAGCGCTCGGCATTGACCTCTCGAACGAAACCGGGAACTTCCCCGCAATTCTCAAGAAAGTTGAAGATGCGGTAATAGCAAATGGCGGCGCCGGCAAGTTCGGTACATGGGCCTTCTCCTACGGCTTTTCATTGAGCGCGGGGCTTGGCGAATTTGCGAAACGGATCATTGACGGGAATGCCAAAAAGGACAATCTCAACGATCTCTATGCCGCTCTGGGAGAATTCACTCAGGGCGCAAAATGGAACGGCGGCTACTACATCGATGCCAATACCGGGGTGCGGGCCCGCAACCAGATTCTTATCTATATGGATACCTACATCTTCGGCAAGGGTTACCTCCCCACTACCGAACAGAGGGTGCCCGAAAAGTATTACGCCATCAAGTTTCAGCAGCAGTAATTATGTCTGATTCGGCGCCGCTTCTCCGTTTGGATAGCATCAGCAAGGACTTCTATGGAACCCGGGTTCTGAAAGATGTCGGTTTTTCACTGTACCCCGGCGAAATCCTGGGACTCGTGGGAGAAAACGGCGCCGGCAAGACGACATTAATGCACATTCTTTTTGGTATGTCCGTCATCGCCGATACAGGCGGTTTCGGCGGACATATCTATCTTGAAGGCAAAGAAATTAATTTCAAAAACCCCTTCGACGCGCTGGACGCCGGTATCGGCATGGTTCACCAGGAATTTTCGCTTATCCCCGGTTTCAGCGCGGCGGAAAACATCGCTCTTAACAGGGAACCTTTGCGGAATACTATTGCCGCCGAGATTTTTGGGGAACGGCTCTGTACCCTGAAACGGGACATTATGACAAGCCGTTCGGAAGAAGCCATCAGGAAACTGGGAGTAAAGATAGATTCCTCTACGCTTGTAGCGGAAATGCCTGTGGGGCATAAGCAGTTTACCGAGATTGCCCGCGAGATAAACCGGGACAGGGTAAAGCTCCTCGTGCTGGATGAACCTACCGCGGTGCTTACCGAAAGTGAAGCGGAGATTCTGCTTTCCGCACTCAAGGTTCTTGCCGCCGAAGGAATCGCCGTCATCTTTATTTCCCACAGGCTTCACGAGATTAAATCCATTTCCGCGAGGATAATTGTACTGCGTGACGGCGCCATTATCAAAGATACGCCCAACAACAATGTTTCTGTTGTCGATATTGCCTCCTGGATGGTAGGCCGGGATATGACCGAAACTCCCGCCGCGGAAAAGGCTGTTTCCGTTCCGGCCGGGGACGATATTCTAAAAGTGGACAATCTCTGGGTGGATATGCCCGGAGAAACGGTATGGGACGTGTCCCTTACGGTTAAACAGGGAGAGATATTCGGCATCGGAGGCCTGGCAGGTCAGGGAAAGCTGGGGATTCCAAACGGTATCATGGGGCTCTTTGCGGCCGGGGGAGAAGTAAGCCTTGAAGGGAAAAAAGTAGTTCTGCGGGATCCCAGGGCGGCCCTTGAAGCGGGCATGGCCTTTGTTTCAGAAGACCGCCGCAGTGTAGGACTCTTGCTGGACGAAAGCATAGACTGGAACATTGCCTTTACCGCCATGCAGAGCAAGGGAAGCTACCTTAAATCCTGGTTCGGGGGACTTTTCAGACTGCGGGACGAAAAGGCCATGAGGGAAGCGGCGGAGAAGTACATCAAAAAACTTGAGATCCGCTGTACCGGACCCAAACAGCCGGCAAAGGAGCTTTCCGGAGGGAATCAGCAGAAAGTATGCCTTTCCAAGGCATTTGATCTCTCCCCGCGGCTGCTCTTTGTTTCGGAACCCACCCGCGGCATTGATGTCGGCGCCAAAAAAATTGTCCTTGACACCCTGCGGCAGTATAACAAGGAACAGGGAACCACTATCGTTATGGTTTCAAGCGAGCTGGAGGAACTCCGTTCTATCTGTTCAAGGATTGCCATTGTTGCGGAAGGCCGGATAGCGGGAATACTGAGTCCGGGGGCTTCCGCGGCCGAATTTGGACTGCTCATGTCGGGAGAAAAAATATGATCAACAGTAATTCTGCCGGAAAGAGAATAAGGGAATTTATAAACGATTTCGGCTGGCCGAGATTCATCATCTTCTTCTTTGTAGTGATCCTCTTCATTGCCGCTCCCTTTGTGGGAGTGAGGGTTGACAATTCCCTGATGAATGTCTGTGTCCGCTTCGGGCAGAACGCAGTGATGGTGCTGGCTCTTGTTCCCATGATGCAGGCCGGGGCAGGGCTTAACTTCGGCCTTCCCGTGGGAATAGTAGCGGGGCTGCTTGGTTCCACGCTTGCCATGCAGGCGGAACTCTCCGGCGCCGCCGGTTTTTTCGGCGCAATACTCTTTTCCCTCCCCTTTGCCATTGTTTTCGGCTGGCTTTACGGGCTCCTGTTAAACAAGGTTAAAGGTGAAGAGATGACCATCGCCATGTATATAGGTTTTTCAATCGTTACCTTCATGGCCATCATGTGGCTCATTCTCCCCTACTCCAATCCTACCATGGTCTGGGGTTACACCGGTCAGGGGCTGCGAACCACCATCAGCCTGGAAAGATACTGGAGCCATTATCTTAACAATTTTCTTGCGATAAAAATCGGCGATAATTTTGAATTTCCGACAGGAGCAATACTCTTCTTTGCCTTCCTGGCATGGATCATGTGGCTTTTCATGCGGAGCCGGACGGGCACCTCCCTTACCGCCGTGGGTTCCAACCCGGATTTTGCCCGCTCAGGCGGTGTCTCCGCGGACAGGATGAGGCTCATCAGCGTTATTGTCTCTTCCGTGTACGGGGCCATAGGGATTCTCATGTACCAGCAGAGTTTCGGCTTTATACAGGTATATCAGGCGCCCCTCTTCATGGCCTTTCCCGCGGTAGCGGCGATACTGCTGGGCGGCGCTTCTGTAAACAAGGCGTCGATACTCAACGTGATAGTGGGCACCTTTCTCTTCCAGAGCATCCTTACCATGACTCCCAGCGTGATAAACAGCATCCTTAAAACCGACATGTCCGAAGTGATACGAATCCTGGTGAGTAACGGCATGATCATCTATGCCCTTACCCGGCGGACGAAGGCGGCAGCATGAAAAAAGGCTTTAGAATACAAAACGCTGCCGCCGATAACCTCGTTGTTATTATCTTTGTTGTAGTCACTGCGGCGGCAGCCCCGGTGTCGGGTCTTTCGGCTATTTCCATTGTTCAGGAAATTCTTACAAGGATTGGCAGAAACTGTTTCCTTGTCTTCAGCCTGCTCCTTCCCATCATGGCGGGCATGGGGATAAATTTCGGCATGGTGCTGGGAGCCATGGCGGGGCAGATAGGTCTGATCTTTGCCGTTGACTGGAACATCATGGGCGTACCGGGTTTGATATTTGCAAGCCTCATCGCCGTCCCCATAGCGGCAATTCTGGGCTGGCTTGCCGGGGAGATCCTGAACCGGGCCAGAGGCCGGGAGATGGTTACAGGCTATATTCTCGGTTTCTTTATGGACGGCTTTTACCAGTTCATCGTGCTCTATCTTATGGGCTTTATTATTCCTGTCCATTCACTGAACATAACGCTGAGCCGCGGCTACGGAATCCGCAATACACTTACCCTTGATTCGGTACGCCAGTCCCTGGACAGGCTCATCCCCCTGCGTATCAAGCTTCCCTTCGGCATCATAAATCTTCCCCTTGCCAATTATCTGGTGATAGGCCTTCTGTGTCTGTTCATCATCTGGTTCAGAAAAACCAAACTGGGGCAGGATATGCGCGCCGTAGGGCAGAATCAGGCGGTTGCCCATGCGGCGGGAATCCCCGTTGACAGAACCCGTATCATTGCGATTATCATTTCTACGGTTCTGGCAAGCCTGGGACAGATAATCTTCCTGCAGAACATGGGAAACATTGCCACCTACAATGCCCACAAACAGACAGGTTTCTTTGCCGCCGCGGCAATTCTTGTGGGCGGAGCCTCGGTAAGCAAGGCGACCATTACCAATGTGTTTATCGGAACAGTATTGCTGCACCTTATGTATATTGTAGTTCCCAGGGCGGGAACAAACCTTTTCGGGAATGCCATGATCGGAGAATATTTCCGTGACGCCTTCAGCTATGCGGTTATCGCGTTGGCTCTGGTGCTCCATGCCTGGCGCAAGCGCAGCAATGCCGAAGCCGCCCGTTCAAGTCTCCGGGGAGGCGTCAATGAATAGAAAACGTGTATGGATCCGTTCATGCCTAATCTTCCTCTGGATTCTCCTGGGAATCGTTATATTTGTTATGTTCCGGGGACATACCCTGCTGATTGATAACCGCGACCTGGAAGCGGAAGGACTCAGAGCCCCCGATCCCGTTGCCGTTACCGTGGATTCCGGTGAAGAGATGAGCTTTTTCAGAGGCGACCGTGACAGGTTCAGTGTGAGGGGGAGCAATCACCGTATTAAAATTGAATTCAGTGACGGCAGCCCTGTTTTTGAAAGACGTTTCACGCTGCCCCTGAAGGATGACATGTACATTCTTTCAGTCCCGAAGATGATAAACGGAATTGAGCCCTATGTCGAAGTATTCCACACCGCGCCGGAACCAAGGCGGCCTGAGGAAGAAGAATTGCCGCCGGAAGAGGCGGACGGCCTGGGAGAAATATAAGAGGTATTCATGCAGCTTTTGAAAGATCGTATCCTTGCGGAAGGCAGAGTAATGCCGGGAAGCATCCTCAATGTCGGGAGTTTTCTTAACCAGCAGGTTGATATCGGCCTTTACAACGAAATAGGCAGGGAATTTTACCGCCTTTTTTCCGGTACTCCGGTTGACAGAATCCTTACCATTGAAGCTTCCGGAATCGGGATTGCCTGTATCACCGCACAGTGTTTCAACGTGCCTGCTGTCTTTGCCCGGAAATTCAGGGCAAAAAATACCGGCGATGAGCTCTACAGCGCCGAAGTTACTTCCTATACCCACGGTATTGATTATACGATCACGGTTCCCAGGGACTACCTCCCCGGAGGAAAATCCATTCTGCTGATTGACGACTTTCTTGCCAACGGCTGCGCCCTTGAGGGCCTCACGATGCTCTGCGAAAGTGCGGGCGCTTCCATTGCGGGGGCCGGGGTTGTGATCGAGAAGGGCTTCCAGTCGGGCGGCAGGCGCCTCCGGGAAAAGGGCATACGGCTTGAGTCACTGGCAATCATAGAAGAGATGGGCGCCGAAACGGGAATAGTTTTCCGCGATTGATCTTAGTACTCCAGAGCCGCCTTTAGAAGCGTAAAGTAGTTTTCCTGCGGAATGTATTCAGGAATACTGTTGCCCGTACCCAGGGCATAGGCTCCCCTGCCTTCGGTTCTTTCCAGCATGGCCCTGCAGCGCCGGGTAATCTCATCCGGGCTTGAATTGATCATAAAATTTACATCCATCCCGCCGAGGATTGCAATCCGTTCATGCCAGCGTTCATACGATTCCTCCACGGGGAGGATCACATCTTCGTAGGAATGCTTGCCGTCGAAACCGATAAAATCTATTGTTTCATCCATCACTTCGTTAAAGTAACCGCAGGAATGAAGCGCCGCCGGCATTTTATGCGCATGTGCAATTTCCACGATCTTTTTATGCCAGGGAAAGACAAAGCGGCGCATGTGGAGAGGCGAAAGAAAGGTCTGGGTCTTGAAACCCCAGTCGTCGTTTGACATGAGAAGCCCCACCGTATCGAAGGATACGGCAATCTCGTAGTAACGGCAGAGCAGGCTTCCTACCCTGTCAAAGATCGCCTGGGCAAGATCCGGCTCCTCATAGATCATGATACAGAGATTGTCATAGCCTACAAGATCGATAACGTTTTCCAGTACACCGCCCGGTCCCATGACCATAAGCTTCATGCCTTCAGGCAGGAAAGGCCGGATCTTTTCCAGCCGGGAACAGTCAAAGGCTTCGGGCTCCGGCCATGTAAAGGATTCAAAACTCTGTTCACCGGTAATAACAAAGCCTTCGTTGAGGGAAATGGTGTTCTTCTTTTGATGGGCTGCGGCTTTGAATGCAAAATTGCTGGCATGAGTAGTGGTATAATCGTAGCCTGCATTCCCGAATGCTTCTACCCTGAGCTTCAAGTGCTCCAGATCCTGATCCGCCGCCTTCTCTTCCCCCCGGCCTGCCAGCGCTTCATAGACCCCCTGATTCATGAAAAGCTCAAAAAGCGTAGGCCGCGCCGGTTTTTCACGGCGCAGAACCTTGTAAAGATTTTCGATATCAGGTTTTCTGTTGTGGAGTTTCATTTATGTATCCACACAGTCATCTCTCCTTCCCCCCTGTTGGCCCATGAGTAGTAGGGGATTAAAAAGAATTCCTTCTCTTCATAAACAGCCTCCGCGGAATTCCGGTAGAGTGCGTCATCCTCCCAGTCCTTTTCCTTCTTTCCGGTAAAGGAGACGGTGCACAGACCCTCTAAAAGATCCTCTTGATATTTTACCCTGAAGCCGGAAGGCTGCCCCGCATGAAGCTTAAACAATTCCTTCCCGTTGTCCTTCTCCTCAAGGCAATAAACTAAAGGCCCCCGCGTTACGGCAATCCTCCCGGCATTGTTCCGTACATGGGGGTTGGTTTCCACAAGATTTACCGGCATATCGAATACAACAGTAATCCTGTCGCCGTCTGCCCATTCACGGCCGATCAGGGCATAGCCGTCCCTGAGCGTGTATGTGACATCATCCCCGTTAAGCTTTACGGTACAGGACTTGCACCAGCCGGGAATACGGAAACCGTAGGTAAAAACAGCCTTCCCGGCCGGAAAGAAACTTATATCAACCTGCCCTTCCCAGGGATACTTTGTTTCGATCTTTATTTTGACATCCCTGCCGCCGGGAGAGACCTTTGCCTCACTTCCCATATAGAGGTGGGTATACACCGAGTCTGAATTTACCGAGTGCACATAGGAGCCAAGAGACGCAAGAATACGGGCAAGATTCGGGGGACAGCAGGCGCAGCCGAACCACTTCTGCCTTTCGATCTTCACATGCCTCATTCTTCTGTCCTTGAGACTTGCTTCGGGAAGGACTTCCAGGGGATTCACGTAAAAGAAAGATTTCCCGTCCAGAGCCATGCCGCTTATAATGCTGTTAAAGAGGGTTCTTTCAATCACATCGGCATATTCGCCCTTCGGCGCAATCGATGCCATCCTGCGGGCAAAGAAGGCCAGACCAATAGCGGCGCAGGTTTCCGCATAGACGGTATCATTGGGAAGATCGTAGTCGTAGGAGAACGCCTCCCCATAGGCCGACTGACCGATAGCCCCTGTTATGTACATCTGTTTTTTTGAGATATTCGCGAAAAGATCCCTGCACGCGGCAAGAAGTTCTTCATCGCCTGAAAGCCGGGCCACATCGGCCATGCCCGAATAGAGGTATACGGCCCGTACCGCATGACCTTCCGCAACATGCTGATCCCGCACGGGCTTTCCCGCCTGGTAGTACTGATACTTTACAAAACTATCCTTCCAGTAAAAAGTATTTCCGTTCCTGGCGGTTTCTTCCTCGAAGTAGAGAGGCTGCCGCCCGCGCCGATCGATAAAATATTTTGCGAGCTTTAAGTGTTTTTGATCCTTCGTTACGGCATAGAGCCTTATCAGGGCCATCTCCGCAATCTCATGCCCGGGGTAACCGTGAAGCTTCCCCTCCTCTGAACCGATATGCGTATCCACACAATCCACATAACGGATCATGGCGTCCATGAGTTTCCGTTTTCCCGTTGCCTCGTAATATGCAACGGCCCCTTCGATAAAATGCCCGAGACAGTAGAGTTCGTGGTTATCCTTCAGGTTGGTAAAGCGCTTCTCAAGACCATTGATGATATAGTAGCTGTCAAGATACCCGTCGTCCTGCTGGGCATTACAAATAATGTCAATGGTTTCATCCAGGGTTTTTTCGAGCAGGGCATCAGGATGCCAGACCAGTGAATAGGCCGCAGCTTCGATCCACTTGGCAAGATCGCTGTCCTGAAACACCAGGCCGCCGAAACCAATATCCCTGGGCACTCCATAATCCAGTTCGGGATGAGTCAATTCCGCGGCCAGTTTGAAATTTCTTATACAGTAACTGGGTTCGGCGCCGGGAACCTCATCGTTCAGGGCCTTCCACTGATACGGAATCACATTGCCTCTCACCCGTTCCATGAAGACACCCCAAAAGCTGTCATTAACGGCAATATCGGCGGGTCTAATAAATTCCGATTGGATTGAAACATCCATAAAACTCCTCCTTATAGAAAATTTGTTTTTTTTATCAATCGGCTTTACCGACAATCTTAATCTTTTAATCCGGTAAGCACAATACCCTTGACGAAGGCATTCTGGGCCGTAAGAAACACGATGAGCACGGGGATAAACGTGATGGTACAGGCTGCCATCAACACGGGCCAGTTGGTGGCATACAGGCCCTGCATATTTGCAAGACCCAGGGGAAGGGTAAAAAGCCGCTCGTCAACGATATAAATAAGAGGGGTAAAGTAATCGTTCCAGCTTCCCATGAAACAGAAAATTCCCAGCGTGGCCAGGGTGGGGCCCGCCATGGGCAGAAGAATTCTGAAAAAGATCATGAAGGGATTACAGCCGTCGATCCGCGCCGCATCATCCAGGGATTGGGGAATGGTAACAAAAAATTGACGCAGGAGAAAGGTTCCGAAGGCCGAAACCATGGGAGGAATCATCAGGGGCCACAGAGATCCTGTCAGTCCCATCTTCGACAGGTTGATGTAGTTGGTGATCACCGTTACATGGGCCGGCACCATCATGGTTGCCAGATAGAGAAGGAAGATTTTATCCCTGAAACGGAAGTGCAGCCGGGCAAAGACAAAGCCCGCCATGGCGGAAGTGAGGAGCTGAAAAAACACCACCCAGGCGGCGACCCTGACACTGTTAAAGAAATAGGCGGCAAAATTGAAACGATCGGAAATTTTAAGGTAATTTGTCCAGAGGATCTTTGCCCCGAAAGGTTCAGGCGGGAATATAAAAGCCTCTGCCTCCGACTTGAGAGAAGTTGAAATCATCCAGAGGAAAGGCACCAGCATGGAGAGGGCGCCCAGGGTAAGAAAGATATAGGCGACTGCCTGTACAATATGTTCACCGGTTTTTCTTTGCATCGAGACCCTCTTTAGTAGATCTCATGCGATTTCTTTTCAAACCGCATGTTGATGATCGTGATTACCATGATCACGAAGAAGAGGAGGTAGGCCAGCGCCGAAGCGTAACCCATCTTCATATACTTGAAGGCAGTCTGGTACAGATAGTGTGCCAGAAGGGAAGAAGAACGTCCCGGCCCGCCCTTGGTCATCAGATTGATAATATCAAAGGTTTGAAAGGAGCCGATTATTGATGTAACAAAAACAAAAAAGGTAGTAGGCGTCAAAAGAGGTATGGTTATATGGATGAGCTGCTGCAGGGGGTTTGCGCCGTCAAGCTCGCTGGCTTCGTAATAGACAGAAGAAATGCTTTGAAGTCCTGCCAAAAAAAGGAGCATCCCGTAACCCGCATTTTTCCAGATGCAGACTATGCATACTGAAATGAGTGAAAGCCTTGATGTGGTAAGCCATTGAATGGAAGGAACACCGAGAAAAGAAAGAAAATAGTTGATAAGGCCAAACTCCGGGTTGTAGAGCCACTGCCATACTACGGCGATGGCAACCCAGGAAGTTATTGAAGGCAGAAAAAAGGCCGCCCGGTAAATTTTCTTGAAAAGAATGCCGCTGTCCAAAAGGACCGCAAGAAAAAGAGAGAGTACAAGACCGGCAGGAACGGTAATAAAGGTAAAGGCAACGGTATTGTGCAGGCATTGGAGCGCCACTTCATCCTTGAATATGGCAATAAAATTATCGATTCCGATAAACTGCATGGGAGTAATAAGATCGTATTTTGTCAGGCTCATGACAAAAGTCCAGATAATAGGGAAGAGCATAAAGGCAAAAAAGAGAATGATATTCGGGGAGAGCATCACTACCGCATAGGGCGTATCATTCAGTATGGCTTTTTTTCTGACTGCGTTCATTCAGGCCTCCGTTATATTCCGGGCACACAAAAAAAACAGCCCGGAAGATACCTCCCAGGCTGCCGCCGCCGTAAGCCGGCAGCCTTAGGAGTTGCGCACGAACAAAATGCCTTTTGTATTCGTGCGCATGTCCTTATTCGCAGTGGGGTCTAATACCCAAGAACCCGCTCGCCGGCTCACGGGGGAGCTTCAGGGCGGTTAGAATTGGTAGCACCAGCAAAAATGTGGTAGTAGACCCCACAGTTAAATAATTTCCTTACAGATCGAACCTCGTAAACTTATGTAACGCTTACACGATACCTCGCCCTTCAGGGCGAGGAGGTTCATTCTTTACTGAAGCGCCTTCAATTCGGCATTGCTGCGCCTGTCAATGTTGGCAAGGATCGTGTCGATGTTCTCGTTATCCTTGAAGAACTTGTCCTGTTCCTCGGCAATAATATCACCGCAAATCGAAGCCTTCTGCATGGCGGAAGGTTCCACAATGACATTGATGAGGTAATCCCTCATCTGCCGGTAATAGGGGCCCAGCCGCACATTATCATACCAGCCGTCGATTCCATTGGGGCCGTCGGCCCAGAGAGATTTCCTGTTGGGGAGCCAGAGACCTTCCTTACAGAGCTGGCCCTGATATTCCATACCGGAGAGGAACTGAAGGTATTTCCAGGCTTCTTCAGGATGTTTGGAAACCTTGGCAATGGCGTGGAGATGAGCCTGCCCTGTAGTAACAGCCTTGCCGTAGGAAGGCACGGGCGCAATACCCACAGGGAAACCCAGGGTGGAAAGCTGCTGCATCGCCCAGGAACCATCGAGAAGCATTGCGATCTTCCCGGTCTGAAGCATCTGCGCAGCATTCATGCCGACATTCTCAAGAGTTGAGGAAGAAGGCATGGATTTATCGTCCACGCGGATTGCTTTGATGAGCTGCAGAACCTTTTTGGTTGCAGGACTGTTGTAAGTACTGGTGTTATAATCCGGAGAGAACTGACTTCCTCCGCCTGAGATAACCTGAACATTAACCATGATACCGTTGGTCTCAAGACCGTAACAGCCGTAGATCCCATCCCTGGTAAGCCGCTTTGCAACCGCACGGAATTCATCAACAGTCCAAACCTTGGAGGGATCCGTCGAGGGATAAGGCTCGTTGTACTTGTCGAAGATATCCTTGTTGTAAAAGATGATCGGCGACACAGAACATGAGGAAATCCCGTATACCCGGTTATTGATACTCATGATAGTTCTTGAGGAATCAATAAAGTCATCCAGGGGATAATTTGAGTTAAAACGATCTGTAATATCCAGAAGTACGCCGCGGCTTGACAGAGACCGGTAATCACCGGAACCGACAAAGAACACATCCGCCGGACTGTTGCTGGCAAGGGATGAAAGCAGCTTGGGCAGATAGTCGCCGCTTGTCGGCGTGTAACTCACCCTGATACCGGGGTTGGCCCTTTCAAAGGCTGCAATGCCATTCTTTACCGCATCGGTCTCAAGGGGACTTGCCTCCCAGCCCATAAAGGTAAGGGTTGCCGTCCCCCCTCCCCCGGATGCGCCGTCGCTTCTCCCGCCTGCGAATACAAGGGCCGCCAGCGAAAGAACCATGATACATACGAAAAGTACTTTCTTCATTTCCGTCCTCCTTAAGGATAGAAAAATATTTTTTTTACGGCGCAAAGGCCGCAAAACTCCACCCAAAAAATCAATATGAATCACATTACGTAATTCATATAAGTAGTATCAGGGCAAATTCCGGTAGACGTAAGCTATGAATTCATAGAATAGGTGGCAATTTTCTAGAATAACTAAGGAAGCGCTGATTTATTCAACGGAACGAAGAACCCGGGAGCAAGCTCTATGCTTGACCCACAGAATAACCCTCAACAGGCATTTTGTGGTAAAGGAGGATCACAAACCACACGAACAAGGCATATTCCGGCTTGACGGCGGAGAATAATATCCGGAAGATGAGATGAGATGAGCTTCGCACGAACCATACGAACTTTTGCTTTGATAGTATCGATTTTACCTCTATTTCAGCATAGTTGAATGAAAGTGAGAGGCTCCCTTATGAAAGCGGAGGGAAAAATGAAGGACGCTCTATTCCGTTCGTGTCGTTCGCGGCAAATTTCTTCAGTAAATGTCAAACTGCTGGTCCGGAAAAACCGTAAATTGACAAACAGGAAAAAAATATGTAAATTCAGGCCAAGGCAGATATATGCTCTACAATTTTGGTGCGGTCACAGCACGGCAGATATTTGAATGTGTCCCTAACATTTGGGTAAAACTCCAACCTCACCCCGAACGAACCAGGGAGATGCATGATATCTTTTACATGATTGAAGGGTACTGGAGCGTTTTAATAGGACTAAAAAACCTTGCCTTCAACTTTGGTTTTTGTGACGAATTCCACCTGAGCAGTTCCTTCAAAAAGAAATTCGGCGTGTCTCCGGGCCGCTTCGGGAAAAATATATGAAGTACCTTATCAGCGATAACGCCGATTCCCTTATCCATGTTTCCTCAGGCCAGCTTTTGAACCAGAAAAATTTTGTGCATAAGCGCAGGAATCTGGATACCTTTGTGATCATCATCTGCATAAAAGGCGCCCTCTACATTGCCCAGGATGACCGGCGTTATACCCTGACGGAAAATCAGTTCCTCATTCTTTTTGCAGGCCATGAACACTACGGCTACAGGGAATGTAGTGAAGATCTCTGTTACTACTGGTGTCATTTCAGGATACAGAATGATAAATTCAGAATTATCAGGGATAGTGAGATGGAAAAAATCTTCGATGTAAAAATGATGAATCCATCC
>JAIRXN010000169.1 GCA_031268245.1 Treponema sp.
CCGGGCTTATTTTCCGCATCAACGATCATCTTTATATAGGGGAAAAGGGTGGGCGCATACTGGATTTCGTCAATAAATACCGGCGGTTTATGATCCTGAAAAAAACGGCCTCCCTCATCAAGGGCAGTTTCAAGGCTTAAAGGATCATCCAGGCTAATCTGTTTTACTTTTGCCTCACGGCTCTTGATAATAGTCTCTTTTATGAGAGTGGTTTTCCCCACCTGGCGGGGCCCGGTTACAAGAACGGCGCCAAAATGGCGGCTTAACTCAAGC
Source organism: Treponema sp. (assembly GCA_031268245.1). GTDB lineage: Bacteria > Spirochaetota > Spirochaetia > Treponematales > Breznakiellaceae > JAIRNJ01. Next base: position 274 of record JAIRXN010000169.1, read on the forward strand.
AGCGTTTGGGCCGCATGACGGTAAATATACATGGATAACCTCCCCGGCAGGTCTGACGCCATCCTGGTCCGGTGTCAAAAAACTCGACCGATTCACTTTTCAATAGTAATTTAGCCGGTATTCCGTGTCAAGAACCGGTGGGAAGAGCCCATGTACGTATACTTATCATCTTTATTAACCACAGACCTCGCAGACAACACAGACTCTTGGCTGAAATTCTCTCTTTTGTCCGTGTTTGTCAGTGCTGTCCGTGGTTATTTTTTTTTCAAAGTAAACGCCAATGGGGAAAGGGCCCTCACCGTTTCTCCTTCCACCAGTTCGGTATCGATCACATGGCGGCAAAGGCCGTCACATTCTTCATGGCTGTGCTGCTCCCCCCGCATGATACAGAGGAGACATTCAACCGCGGTTGTGATCATCTTGGCCTTGTAGGAGCTGATCGTACTGAGCTGAAAGGGGATGGCAAAACGGGACTGGATATTGTCAAAGCCGATAAGGGAATAATCCTCTGGGATTTTGAAGCCCTGGCGCTGGAGGCAGGTCCACGCATCCCAGGCAAGCATGTCGCTGAAGGCAAAAATGGCGGTAAAATGTATGCCTTCCTTCAAAATGCCTTCAAAAACTTCGGCGCAGCCTTCGCTGGTAATGGGGACTTCACGGATGAGCTTCTTCTGAACCCTGAGTCCGTACTCCTTAAAGGCGCGCCTGTAGCCTGCCTGCCGTTCCCTGGCGCTGGATATGTAGGAAGGGCCTGAAAGCATCAGGATGTCCCGGTGGCCCTTATCCAGGAGATACCTGGTCGCCTGATAGCCTCCCAGTTCATCGTTGCAGATGACAAAACCGGCATCGAGTTTCTCAAAACGTCTGCCTATCTGTACAAAGGGTAGGTTGGTCTGCATCAGATAGCGGATATTGCTCTCATCCTGCTGGCTGGGACAGATGATGATTCCATCAACATTTTTGTTGAGGGCAATCTCAATGGCCTGTCTCTCCTGCTCCCCGTTTTCGTTGGTGTTAAGCAGGAAGGAACTGTAACCGTCCTGGCGGGCCCGGTTTTCGATTTCCTTCATCATGATGGCAAAGTGCGGATTGGAAATATCTCCCAGTATCACCGCGATGCTGTTGGTTCGGCCCGAACGGAGGGAAGAGGCAAGGGCATTATTGATGTAGCCCATCTCCCTGGCTGTCTGCCGGATCTTTTCGACGGTTTCCGGGGCGATGTCATCCTTGCCCCTAAGGGCCCGGGAAACGGTATTGATGCTGTAATGGGTTATCCTGGACAGATCCTTCAGGGTAACGGTCCTGCGGACAGGTTTTTTCATAAAACCATACTATAATGCGAGTTCCATTCTTTCAATAATATGATTCTGATAGACCTCATCCAGTTCCACAAAGTAACCGCTCCAGCCCCAGACACGGACAATAAGATTCCGGTAGTTTTCCGGATGTCTCTGGGCTTCCTTAAGATTGTCCCTGTTCACCGCATTGATCTGCATCTGGTGGCCTCCCATATCAATAAAACTTTTTACAAAGAGGGCAACCTTGCCGATGCTGTCCCTGTTACGGAATATGGTATCGTGGAGTTCAATGGTGAGCGGGCCTCCGTTGGCAACCCGGACAAGGTTCGGCTTGGCAAAGGATTTGATGATCGATACGGGGCCTGAAAGCCGGGCAAAGAGGCTGGGAGAATAGTTACAGGCAAGACTCTCGCCTTTCCTGCGTCCGTCGGGCGTGGCTTCTTCGCCTTTGGCATGCCAGACGTAGTACATGGCCGAGCCGGTGCCTGCCCGGAAGCAGCCGCCCCGGTCGTTTTTCCTGCCCTCCAGCGCATCCGCAAACCAGTGCAAAAGGGTATCCGCCAATGCATCCACCTCGTCATCATCATTACCCATCTTGGGGGCCTCGTAACGGAAAAGATGGTACACATCGTCCCGGCCTTCGTAGTTGTTTCGGAGGATCTCCTTTAATTCATGTTTGCCGATCCTGTTATCCTGAAAGACATACTTCCGTATGGCAGCCAGGGAATCTACCGCGGTCGAAAGCCCTGTGCCATGGATACCGTAATTATTGTAAAGGCCGCCCAGGGAAATGTCCCGGCCTTTTTCTATGCAGCCGTCCATCATCAGGGAGAGGAAGGGTGAAGGCTCCATATAGATTCCGTCCGTGGCATTCATAATCGACTCCGCCTGGCTAAAAATCTCTTTTTTTACAATCGACATCAATTCTTCGAAGCTGTCCCACTCTTCGCTGCGGTCGATGGCATTGATCAGCGCCCTGGCAAAGGAAAGGGCGTTAATGTTCACAATGTCCATACCGGCGCCGGGAACGATGAATTCCCAGCACGCGGCTACCACGTAGTTGTATGCGTCCTTTTCCTCGTAGCCCCAGCGTTTCAAAGCCTCTACCACAATGTCATCATTGGCATACTGGGGGAAACCGAGGCCCTGTTTTGTAAGCTCCGAACCTTTATGGTAGAGTTCTACCGGAGTTTTTTTATTCACCCGGAGGTTTATTTTGGGATCGATGAGGCGGAGTTCCAGGCTTGCCCGGAGGCAGAGTGCGGACAATTCGTTGTAGGATTCGCTTCCGTCCGCCCTGCTTCCCCCGAGTACCATGCTCTGACCGTTGTCTCCCTGCTGAATACCGGGATAGAGATCGCTGTCCTTGTTACAGCTTATAAAAAATTCTTCCAGCAATTCCAGGGCGCCTTCTTCCGTCAGGATTCCCGTATCAATGTCATGCCTGAACCATGAATACATATACTGGTCAAAACGTCCGAAGGTGTTGTGATAATTGAAGCTGCACCAGAGGCAGTAGTGCAGGAACCTCAGGAACTGAAGGGCTTCCCGAAAAGTTCCGGGCCTTTGGCCGGGAATGCGGGAGAACACTTCCGCAGCCTCCCTGTTTCCCGCCTCCAGGCATTCCCGGCGGTACCTGTCCGCAAAGGCCTCAAGGCTTTCAAGCACATCCAATGCCGTGTGATAAAAACGCAGTCTTTCCGCAGCGCTCTCTGTATTCTCTCCTTCCGCGGAACAGATGCGTTCCCGTATCTCCGCCCTGACGGCGGAACTTCCCTTTTCCAGAAGCAGGGAATAACGGGGATTCACATTGCTTACCTTGCCCTGTTCATGAATGGCATGCTTCTTTTTAATGTTTTCTGCTTCTTCGGGACTGAAGATCTCGGGGATAGTGTTTACGGTACGGATCATGACGATCTTTTCGCCGGGGAAGACAATGGGTTTTTCCTGTTCCAGGACACTGCGGAGCCGGGCTGCCGCCCTTTCAAGATCCCCTGTTTTTTCGGCGGCAAAGTGTCCGGCCAGTATATACGGATCGGAAGGTCCTCTGCGGAAAAAGTGATGTTCCTTTCGGACAATAAAATAGTCCAGAAGTTTTTCGATATATGCGGTCATAAGACAGCCTCCTCGTCTTGTTCCAAAACATAAAGCGGCGCCGGTTTATTCCCGGTTGAATACATCGGCGCTTCCCTATAGAATTTCGCAGGGGATATGCCGGGAGACAAAGGCTCCGGTATCCATTGCCGCTTTTCTTTCAACATCAAAGCCCGGCCGGTACTCAAGACCGAGCATGGCATATTTGGCGCCTGCGGTTTTGTGGTAGGGAAGCAATTCTACCTTAACAAGATTTCTGCTTCCCTCCAGCAGTTTCGCTGTTGCATCAAAATTATCCGCCCCGTCGTTTACTCCGGGGATCACGGGAATGCGGATGATAAAGGGTTTCCCGCTCTCCTTGAGACACTCAAGGTTCTTCAGGATGGGCCCGTTATCCTTCCCCGTCCATTTCCTGTGAGCCTCAGCGTCCGCAAGCTTCACATCCATCAACACAAGCTCTGTCTCTTCAAGCAGGGCGGAGAAAGTTTCGGCGCTGCAGTACGCGGAAGTTTCCAGCGCCCGGTGATTCCCCCGGAGGCGGGACAAAAGTTCCAAAAGGAATTCCGCCTGCGCGGCAGGTTCCCCTCCCGAAACAGTGAAGCCTCCGCCCGCCGAGGCGAGGTACGCGGCATTGCGGAGGAGCTTCCCGGCCAATTCTTCGGCGTCATACTCAAGGCCCGCTATACGCCTGAGAGAGAGGGGACAGACGGAAACGCATGCCCCGCAGCAGGTACAGGAAACGGGGTCAGGACAAACAGTTCTACAGCGGCCGCAGCCGGTACAGCTTGAGCGGCTCACCATGAGTTCCCGATCCCTTTTCATGCCTTCCGGGTTATGACACCAGCGGCAGCGGAGGGGACAGCCTTTAAGAAACACCGTCGTCCTGATTCCCGGCCCGTCAAAAACCGCAAATTCCTTGATGTCAAAGACAGTTCCGTGTACCATTATCGTTAATGTTAACGTTATTATTATAAAAAGTCAAGATAAAAAATTGAAACTGAATTTTGAGGCTTCCCCAAAACTAACCGGGTTTTGGGGATGGCTTTTTTTACAAATTTTGCAATGAAGACTCTTATTCCGCTATTGCCGCCCGGATCTCGCGGGAGCGGGCGTAGGCTTCCTCCGCCAGAGCGGCATTGCCGGCCTTGGTGTACACGTCTCCCCTGGCGCGCCATTCCGCAGCGAGGCCTGCGGCGTTTTCAGCGCGGCGGTCGAAGGCAATCGCTTCATCCAAAGCCTTCTGGGCGCCGGCGTAGCTGCCCGCCACCGAGCGGATCGAGGCGATGATGTACCAGTCGTAGGCGGCCTTTTCCAGATAGTTTTCCTTATCGTGAATCGCCAGGGCTTTCTGCGCTGCGGCCTCGGCTTCCTTTGTGCGGCCCAGTTCCTTTTCCGCCAGCGCAATGACCGTGTAGCCAAAGGCGATTCCTTCGGTGTCCTTTTTGAGCTGGGCGGCATCCCTGTTCACGGCATCCCGCACGGCCTGCGCTGCCTGCGGACCTTCCTTCCGGGCGACGGCCTCCATGAGCGTTCCCCAACTGCGGTGAATCCTGGAACGGGCGGCAAGTTCCCTG
>JAIRXN010000010.1 GCA_031268245.1 Treponema sp.
GGAGAACTCAAGCTGCGGATCGTTCACTGCCTCATCGGAGATGAAAAAGCCGGCATTGAAAGCATCGGCATCATCCGCAGTCATCCCCAGGGATTTGCCCAGTGCCGGGACTTTCTGGACAAGCATCCCGAATGGATCCTGGAACCCTGGAACAACACGGCCGCCGCGGTGGCTTCAATCGCCAGGGAGGGGGCGGTAAAGGTGGCCGCCATTGCCGGCGAGGCGGCGGCCAAGGCTCACGGCCTCAAGGTGCTCAAGCAGGGGATAGAGACCAACCCTCTAAACTACACCCGTTTCGTCATCATCTCCAGAAAAATCGGGGACAAGGCCGCTCTCCCTCCCAGCCTGGGTTCCGGTTCCCTGAACAAGGCCAGCATGGTTTTTTCTGTGTCCGATGAGCCGGGGAGCCTCTTCGCATGCCTCAGGATCCTCAGTGAACGGGGGATCAATCTGTCCAAGCTGGAATCCCGTCCCATCCAGGGGAAGCCCTGGGAGTACATGTTCTATGCCGATGTGAGTATTCCCGAGGCGGAACAGGCATTTGATCACGCTGTGGAGGAGTTGAAAACCAAAACCAGGGACTTTCATTTCCTGGGCCGTTACCGGGCTTCGCTGTAAAAGCTGCGTTCGTAAGTTGTTTTTTTTCGTAGATATTGTATTATTCTTGCATTGTATTATCATGAAAATATGATGTTTTTTTCAAAATTTTGGAAAAAATTCGGACATCATCATTTCAGGAGGATAATACCAATGAAAAAAACCATCGTTTTGACGCGGATACTTGTTTCCGTACTCTGCGTTCTTTTGACCCTGTCCATGACGGCCTGTTCAAAGAAGACCTCCGCTGCCGAGACCGGCGGAGGAGAGGGAGGAATTTCAGGCGAACTTATGGTATGGCTTGATAATGATGACTGGGCTGCGGCGGTCATCAATGCCTTTAACGCCAAGTATCCCGGCGTGAAGGTGAGCTATGAGAATGTTGGAAACGTAGACAGCCGGGGCAAAGTGTCCCTGGACGGGCCTGCGGGTATCGGGCCTGATGTGTTCCTCATGCCCCATGATCATATCGGCAACGCGATCATAGACGATATCTGCGAACCTTTCAGTGCGGAGGATGCGGCCCGCTATTCCCAGTTCATTCTGGATGCGTCGATCAAGACCTGTACTTTCGACGGGAAACTCTATGCGCTGCCCATTTCCACGGAGAACATCGCCTTCTTCTATAATAAGGATCTTCTGGGAGATACTCCGGTTCCCGCAAGTTTTGAAGAGATCAAGGCCTTTGCGGAAACGTGGAACAATCCTTCGCAGAACAGGTATGCGCTCCGCTGGCAGGTTGATGACGCCTACCACAACTACTTCTTTCTTACCGCCTACGGCATGAGCATATTCGGGCCCAACATGGATGATTACAGGAATCCCGGATTTGACAGTGAAGCCGCACTCAGGGGAATCGAATTCCACAAGAGCCTCCGCCAGTATTTTAATGTCAATGTGGCGGACGCCACCTGGGATACCACCGTTGCCGCTTTTCAGCGCGGAGAAGTGCCCTTTACCATTACCGGGCCCTGGGCAATCGGGGACGCCAAGAACAACGGCGTCAATTTCGGTATAACCAAGCTTCCGACCATTGAAGGAAAGCAGCCCCGCTCTTTCAGCGGCAACATTATTGCCGCGGTTTCAAGCTACAGCAAGAACTTTGATGCGGCCTTTGCCTTTGCGGATTTCCTTGCCGGTGTTGAAGGCGCGACGATCCAGTTCAACACTACGGGCAAGCTTGCAGCCTACAAGGACGTGAGCGGTATCCCCGGCCTTCGGGACGATCCTCTGCTCAAGGGCATCATGGAACAGGCTCCCTATGCGGATCCCATGCCGACTATCCCCGAAGTAAACCAGATGTGGGACGCGCTCAAGAATCTTTTCACCTTCACCTGGGACAATCAGCTTAGTCCTGCGGAAGCCCAGACGAAAGCCATGGAAACCTACGACAACGCATTGCAGATTGCAGGTAAATCGAGGTAAATAGAATGAAGTTCCTTCCGCCGATCTGTTCAGCCGTTATTTGGGGTTCCGGGCAGTTCATCAATAAACAGAAGATAAAGGCGCTTATTTTCTTTGTGTTTCAGCTTTTGTTTGCCGGCGCGGAGCTTCTTTCCGGAGGCGCCAATATCCTGGCCGGGACTGCGGAGAGGCAGTTCAGGAATGCCGGTTTCTTTGTCAAGGGCGTGTGGGGCCTTGTTACCCTCGGCACGATGCCCAGGGAAAGTTCCCGCCAGCCCTTTTACGATCATTCGATAATGCTCATGCTGTCGGGAATTATTTCCCTCCTGGTACTCCTGATCTTTACAGGCGTCTGGATCTGGAACATTGCCGATGCATGGCAAACCAGAAAGCGGATGAGCGGCGGAAAGAAGACGGAATCCAGCGTACAGTATTTCAAAAAACTCTGGCGCGATGCTTTTGAGTACATCATGATCGCCCCCGGCATGCTTCTGGTTATCTTTATCTCCCTTGTTCCGATTATCTTTGCGGTCCTTGTGGCCTTTACCAACTACAATGCAAACTTTATCCCTCCGCGGCGTCTTGTAGACTGGAACGGATTCAACACTTTTATTGACATCTTCAAGATCAGGATCTGGGGTTCCACCTTTGTGCAGATATTTATCTGGACTGTAGTGTGGGCTTTTCTGGCTACCTTTTCCGCCTATACCTTCGGGCTCTTCCAGGCCCTGATTCTCCGGGCAAAGGTAGTAAAACTGCGGAATGTGTGGCGCGGAATCTTCATTCTTCCCTGGGCCGTTCCCGGCCTTGTGTCCATGCTGGTTTTCAGGGCCATGCTCAACTCCGAAGGGGCCATCAATCAGCTCCTTCTCGGATCGGGTATCATCCGGCAAGCCATCCCTTTCCTGTCAAACGTGTTCTGGGCCAGGCTCTGTCTTGTCCTGGTGAATGTGTGGCTCGGCTTCCCCTACTTCATGGCGCTGATAAGCGGCCTGATGACTACCATCCCGCAGGAGATGTACGAGGCCGCCCAGATTGACGGCGCGAATGTGTTCCAGGTTTTCAGGAAGATTACACTTCCTTTCATCATCGCTTCCACGGCCCCGCAGATCCTCATGAGCGTTACCTTCAACTTCAATAACTTCAACATGATCTACTTTCTTACGGGAGGCGGGCCGCCCAATCCCTCGTTCCAGATGGCCGGTTCAACAGATATTCTGATCTCCTGGATATTCAAGCTGACACTGGATCAGAGGATGTACAACTATGCCTCGGCGTTGAGTATATTCATATTCATTATCGTATCGTCGGTTTCCGCATGGAATCTCCTGCGTACCAGAGCATTCAAGGAAGACTAAGGAACCATGGTGTCCAATCAGTGTTTCCCTAAAGGAGCAGCGCATGAAACTGTATAAAGTAAAGAAAATAGTAAGCGGTATCTTTATCTATCTGGAACTTTTAATCGTGGCGGTGATTGTAATCTATCCCCTGCTCTGGGTTGTGGGTTCCTCCCTCAATCCGCAGAATGGCATTGCCCGCTCAAGCATGATTCCGGACAATCCTACTCTGGCCAACTATGTCCGGCTCTTCCAGAAAACGCATTACCTGGCCTGGTACGGAAACACGCTCTTTGTGGCGGTGTTCACCACAATTTTTTCGATTGTCCTCCATACCATGACGGCGTTTGTGTTTGCCCGTTTCCGTTTCCGCGGACGCAAGATGGGGCTTCTCTTTGTAATGATACTGCAGATGTTCCCCAGCTTCATGGGGCTTACCGCCCTCTATATGGTGGCCCTGAACTTCGGTATGCTCAACAATCTTTTCATGCTGATCATCGTCTATGTTGCGGGAGGTATTCCGCAGAATATCTGGCTTGTCAGGGGTTACATGCTCAACATTCCAAAATCAATGGATGAAGCGGCTTCAATTGACGGAGTTACAAAGCTGCAGCTCTTCTTCAAGATCATTCTGCCCCTTTCCCTGCCGATCATATTCTTCATAGCGGTGACCAGCTTCATGGGCCCCTGGATGGATTACATGCTGCCCCGTTACCTCATCAACATGAGCGAGAAACGGACTTTGGCTATCGGCCTCTTTGATCTTATAAACGGGACGACACAGGACTTTACCGCCTTCTGCGCCGGCAGTGTCCTTGTGGCAATACCCATCACGATCCTCTACATGGTTTTCCAGCGCTTTCTTCTGGAAGGGCTCATGGCCGGCGCAAACAAGGGAGAATGATTGCGGGAATATTTTATGGCGGCGGCGCTGGCCAACGGAGACCTGCGCCGTTTTGTAGAAATTGTACGGAAAATGAAGGGGCCCCTGACGCTTCTTCATTTCTTTTTGATCAGCGCCATGCTTTACATCCCGCTGATGCACAGCCTTGCAAGACTCAGTCCCTGGGGATTGTTTCAACGCCTCACCATAGAAGTTCCCGGCGGTATTACGGAAGCGGATTTCAACGAAGGCATGTATCTGGCAGGATACGGAGGCAGGGTGCTGCTTCCCCTGCTGCTCCTGGTTTTTCTGGTACTTCTCGTACTACAGGCTGTGTTTTTCGGCCTTGGAGCGGTATTTTTGGGCCTTAACCGCTGGAATTCGCAAAAATTCTCTTTCAAGGATCGTTTTGGAATTTTTGTGATGTCCTCCACCATCCCTGTAATTCTTGCCGCCCTTTTTGGTTTTTTTATTCCCGTACTGCATATAGTGGTTTTTTATCTTGCAGAGATTCTGCTCGCCTTCCATATTTCTGCCAGGTATGATGCCGGTGAAAAAGATGACGCGGTGTGAGCCGGTCTCCATGGGCTCCGTATACAGTCCGGCAAAGACAAGCTTCCGTGTCTGGGCGCCCGGAGCGGATTCGGTAGAAGTTCTGCTCTACACTTCCGGTAAAAGCGATGAATGCCCTTACGCACATATTGCCATGAGGCGGGAAGACGGCGGCTTCTGGTATGCGGAAGCCGGGGGAGATATAAAAAATACATACTATGTATACGGGGTAACGCGGAACGATAATGAATCCTTAAACTCAAAAGACATGAAACGAAGTTTCATGCAGGCGACAGACCCTTATGCAAAAGCCCTTGGCGTAAACGGCAAAAGGGGCATGGTACTCTGCCTTGAGGAAACCGATCCTCCCGGTTTCAGGACTCACGCAAAACCTCCTCTTGCCGCCCCTACCGATTCTGTCATCTATGAGCTGCATGTACGGGATCTCTCCATGCATCCGCATTCGGGAATCAAACACAGGGGGAAGTATGCGGGGCTTGCGGAGAAAGGGACTGTAAATGCCGGCCCTGAGTTCTTCTATCGGGGAAAGGCGGTAACTACGGGCCTGGATCATATCAGGGACCTGGGAATCACCCATATTCATCTTCTCCCGGTGCACGATTTCGGTTCCGTTGACGAGGCATGCATTTCCGCAGAATATAACTGGGGCTACGATCCTGAAAACTACAACGCTCCCGAAGGCTCTTATTCCACAGATCCCTTTGACGGCGCCGTGCGTATCAGGGAATTTAAAACCATGGTACAGGCCCTCCATGAAGAAGGAATCCGGGTGATCATGGACGTGGTGTATAACCATGTGTATTCAGCCGGAGAATCCAATTTTGAAATTCTCGCTCCGGGATACTTTTTCAGGATGAATGCCGACGGGACTTTTTCAAACGGTTCAGGCTGCGGCAACGAAACTGCCTCCGAAAGAGAGATGATGCGAAAATTCATGGTGGAAAGCCTATGTTACTGGGCGGACGAATATAGGATTGACGGTTTCCGCTTTGACCTTATGGGACTCCACGACATTGAAACCATGAACATCATCCGTTGGGAACTTGATAAAATCGATCCTTCCATCATCATGTACGGTGAAGGCTGGGCCGCGGAAGATTCTCCGCTTGCAGAAGATCTGCGTTCTCTCAAGAAGAACGGCAGGCGCCTCAATGAAAGGATCGGCCTCTTTAGCGACGACATGAGGGACGGGATCAGGGGAAGTGTCACGATAGAGAATGACACGGGTTTTGTAAACGGCTGCGGAAAGAGGGCGGAAGACATAAAGTTCGGCATTGTTGCCGCGGTAGAGCATCCCCAGGTGGATATTGAAAAGGTACATTATTCAAAAGGCTTCTGGGCAGGGGAGCCTTCCCGCTGCGTCAACTATGCTTCAAGCCACGACGATCTCTGCCTCTGGGATAAACTTAAACTCTCCGGCTCCAGTTTGGGGGATGATGAACTCGTCGCATTAAATAAACTCTCGGCGGCAATAGTTCTTTCAAGTCAGGGCATTCCTTTTTTTCTTGCAGGGGAAGAGATGGCAAGGACAAAGGGAGGAGTAAAAAATTCATTCAAGTCCCCCGATTCCGTGAATATGCTGGACTGGGACAGGAAAGCCGCATTCATGGATCTGACGGAGTATTACCGGGGCCTCATACTTCTACGGAAAACATACAGAGCCTTCACCCTCCGTTCTTCCGCCGAGATTCGCAGGCGCCTGTGGTTTTATGAAACGGATTGGGGCATCGCGTACAGCCTCAATGGGGAAGGGCTTCCTCCCCCTGCCGCCGGATCACCCTACAGCCGCTTCATTGTGATCCTCAATCCGTCTGTGAAAGAGATGAAATTCAGCCTGGGCGAAGGCCGCTGGGATCTTCTGGTAAACGGCCGGAGCGCCGGAATCCGGCCCCTGGATCGCCTTGAGGGAAGCGCGGCGGTTCCCGGCACAAGCGCCTTTATTGTGGGAAAGATATGAGCTTGTTCCAAAGGGCCTGTTTTTGTCCCTGAAGGCCCGTGACGGCGCTTGAATTCGGAATCCTCTAGTTTCTTGGAACAAGCGTACTTGTCATTGTTCTTTTTTTTTGTTAGATTTGTGACGGAGGTCAATGTGAAGCAGCATGTGGTGTCCGCCCTGGTGGAAAATCGCGCGGGTACCTTAAGCCGGGTCTCGGGGCTTTTTGCCCGCCGCGGTTTCAATATAGACAGCCTCACCGTTGGTGAAACCGAGGACGGCTCAATATCCCGAATGACCATTGCTGTCAGCGGGGAAGATAATGTCCTCGAACAGATCATCAAGCAGTTGGGCAAACTGGTTGATGTAATCGCCGTCCGGGAACTGGAAGCTGAATCCTGCATCCGCCGGGAAATCATGCTGGTTAAGATCAATGCCGGTGAAACTTCCCGCCCCGCGGTGATCGAAATTGCCGGGATCTTCCGTTCCCGGGTTATAGACGTATCTTCCTCTACCATTACCATTGAGGCCACGGGCGATATAGAAAAGCTCAACGGCCTCCTTCTCCTGTTACGCCCTTACGGCATTCTTGAATTGGCCCGCACCGGTCTTGTTGCACTGGAACGCGGCTCCCTCGTACTTTCTGTATCCGAACTGCTCATTAAATAGCGGTAATTGCTTGGGCCCTGGGCCAAAAGACGATTACCGGTTACTCACACATAACACAGGCAAGAACCTGTGAGGGAGGCAACATGGCTACTATGTATTATGAAAAAGATTGCGATCTGGGGGTCCTTAAAGGCAAAACCATCGCCGTGATCGGCTACGGCTCGCAGGGACATGCCCATGCGCTTAACGCAAAGGAATCCGGGATGAAGGTGATTGTAGGACTCTACGAAGGTTCCCCCTCATGGAAGAAGGCTGAAGCGGCAGGGCTGGAAGTGAAGACGGCAAAGGAAGCGGCCGCCGCCGCGGACTTCATCATGATCCTTATCAATGATGAAAAACAGGCGGCCCTTTATGAAGAGTCGATCAAGCCTGCACTGAAACCGGGAAAGACTCTTGCGTTCGCCCACGGCTTTAATATTCACTTTGGACAGATTGTTCCGCCTCCCGGCATTAACGTTGTGATGATCGCTCCCAAGGGGCCGGGCCACACGGTGCGGGAACAGTACCGGGCGGGCGCCGGGGTTCCCTGTCTCATCGCGGTGCATCAGGATGCAGGCGGGGACGCAAAGCGGCTGGGGCTTGCCTATGCCGCGGCTATCGGAGGAGCGAGAGCCGGCGTGCTTGAAACAACATTCAAGGAAGAAACCGAAACGGATCTCTTTGGTGAACAGGCCGTACTCTGCGGCGGCGTTTCCGCACTGATGAAGGCAGGCTACGAAGTTCTTGTCGAAGCGGGCTACCAGCCGGAAAGCGCCTACTTTGAAGTGATGCACGAGATGAAGCTTATCATCGATCTTGTAAACCGCGGCGGCCTTTCCTTTATGCGTTATTCAATTTCCGATACCGCCGAATACGGAGATTATGTTACAGGCCCCAGGATCATCACGGAGGAAACCAGGAATACCATGCGGGATGTTTTGAAGGATATTCAAAACGGCAAGTTTGCCCGTGAGTGGATTCTTGAAAACCGGGTGAACCGTCCCAACTTCAACCGCATGCGCGCGATGGAAGCTGAGCATCCCATTGAAAAAGTCGGAAGAGAATTGAGAGGGATGATGAGCTGGTTGAAAAAAGATGCATAAGGAGCCTCTTTCAAAACTTCAGTTTTGAAAGAGCAACCACTAAAAAACGCATGTTTCGCAGCCCTTAGGCGAGAAACTGCAAGAGCTTCTGCAAAACTTGCCCGGGTTTTGCAAGAAGCTCTAAGGAGAATGGTATGTCAGCTAACGATAAGACCCGCCATATTGTGATATTTGATACGACATTGCGGGACGGGGAACAGGCGCCCGGATGCAGCATGAATTTGCAGGAAAAGATCGAAGTCGCGCGGCAGCTTGAAAAACTTTCCGTGGATGTTATGGAAGCGGGTTTCCCCGCATCCAGTCCCGGAGATCTCGAATCGGTGAAGATCATCGCGGGTATCGTCAGAAACAGTATCGTTGCGGGACTCTGCCGCTGTAGGGAGCAGGATATTGATGCGGCGCGGGAGGCTCTGGCAAAGGCGGTCAGTCCCAGGGTGCATGTATTTCTTGCCACCAGTCCCATTCACATGGAATACAAACTCAGGATGACTCCCGATCAGGTACTGGCCGCTTCCGTTGAATATGTCAAATACGCAAAAAAATTCTGTTCCGATGTGGAGTTTTCCGCGGAAGATGCATTCCGCAGCGAACCTGATTTTGTCTGCAAGGTATTCGGAGAGGCCATTAAAGCGGGGGCCACAACAGTCAACTTTCCCGACACCGTCGGTTATGCAATGCCCGGCGAATTCGGGGAAAGGATACGTTACATCAAGGAACACACTCCACATATCGAAAAGGCGCGGCTTTCGGTACACTGCCACAACGATCTGGGCCTTGCCGTAGCCAACAGTATCTCTGCGATCCGTAACGGCGCGGACCAGGCCGAATGTACCGTTAACGGCATAGGGGAGCGGGCGGGGAACGCATCTCTGGAAGAGATCGTGATGAGCCTCCGGGTGCGGCGGGATCTGCTTGCTGCGGATACCGGGATAGACAGTACCCAGATCTATGCGGCCAGCCGTCTTGTTTCCCAGGTAACCGGCGTAAAGGTTCAGCCCAACAAGGCCATTGTCGGGGACAATGCCTTTGCGCATGAAGCGGGAATACACCAGCACGGGGTAATGGCAAAACGGGAAACATACGAGATCATGACTCCCGAATCAATCGGAATTCCCCGCAAGGCGATGGTGCTCGGTAAACATTCAGGCCGCCACGCCTTTGAGGATCGCCTGAAGGATCTTGGATTTGCACTGGACAGCGAAATACTGGAAATTCTCTTTGCACAATTCAAGGATCTTACGGATAAAAAGAAAAATGTCAGCGACAGGGACATTGAGGCCCTGGTAATGGACCTCTCCGCTGCGGCTCCCGAAACCTGGAAACTGGATCAGTGGGCTGTCAATACCGGTTCCGCACTCGGAGCCGCCGGGACGATCCGTTTAAAGCACACGAACGGCGAGACAAAAAAACTTGTCTCCCTGGGGGACGGCCCCATCGATTCGATCTTCAAGGCGATCAACGGGATCATCGGAAAGGAACCGGAACTGGAACTCTACGAAATCGGAGCCATCACCGGCGGTTCCGCCTCCCAGGGCGAAACCATGGTGAGGATACTCTGGAAAGACAGATACTATAATGGTCACGGTGTTTCTACCGATGTTATCGAATCTTCAATAAAGGCCTATCTTTCCGCCGTCAATGCGATGGAGTATGAGACCGGAACGTCCGGCCGGACCGCAGCGGAACAAAGATCCCCCTCGGGAAACAGGAAACAGGAAAATGGATAGCAGGGAGCGCAGCATAGAGATACTTGATACCACCCTCCGCGACGGAGCGCAGGGAGAGGGGATCAGTTTCTCCGTGCGGGATAAAATTGCGGTGGCGGAAGCCCTCGACGATCTGGGTCTTGCATGGATCGAAGCGGGTAACCCGGGCAGTAATCCCAAGGATCTGGAATTTTTTGAGCAGGCTTCGGGCCTCCATCTGAAGCATGCAAGGCTCTGCGCCTTCGGTTCCACACGCAAAAAAGGAATCAGACCGGAGGAAGATCCCCAGATCCGCAGCCTTCTCGGAGCAGGCTGCGAAGGGATCGTGATATTCGGGAAGAGCTGGGATCTTCATGTTACAGAAGTTCTGCGGGTAAGTCTTGAAGAAAACATCGAAATGATTGCAGAAACAGTGTCATTTCTTAAAGGGGAGGGCCGCTTCGTCATTTACGATGCAGAACATTTCTTCGACGGTTTCAAGGCGAACCGGGATTATGCCCTCGGGACACTGAAGGCCGCCCGGGAAGCCGGCGCGGACCGTATCGTCCTCTGCGACACAAATGGCGGCTGTTTCCCCGGCGAGATCGCTGCCGCTGCCGGAGAGGTGATTGAGAATATCGCAGAGGGCCAGGCCCCTTCGCTTCAATTGGGAATCCATGCGCACAATGACTCAGGTCTTGCCATTGCAAACAGCATCGCCGCCATCCAGTCGGGGGCGGGCCATGTGCAGGGTACCCTTGCCGGCTTTGGGGAACGCTGCGGCAATACCAGCCTTGCGGCCCTTATCCCCAGCCTGGAATTGAAACTGAACTGCCGCTGCCTTCCCGAAGGAAAGCTGGCGAACATCTGTGAAGTAACCAGAAAGGTTGCCGAGATTGCAAATGTATCCCTGAGTGACGACATGCCCTATGTGGGGGCGCATGCCTTTGCCCACAAGGCGGGCATGCATGCCGACGGCATCCTCAAGATCCGCAGATCCTTTGAGCATGTCGATCCGCTTCTTGTAGGGAATGACAGGCATTTCCTCATGAGCGAAATGGGAGGCCGTTCCGCGATTGCCGAAAGGGCAAAGAGGATCGATCCGTCTATAACAAAGGATCATCCGGTAACACAGATACTGTCTGAAAAGTTAAAGTCCCTTGAGGCTTCAGGCTGGGCCTTTGAAGGGGCCGACGCGAGTTTTGAAATTCTTGTACGCCGGGAACTGGGACGTTACAAGCCCCTCTTCAAAATTCTTGCCTACAGGGTGATGAGTGAACATCCTACAGGAGAAGCTCTTCTGTGTTCCCATGCCTGGGTCAAGGTTTGGGTGGAAGGGAAGGACGAGATAGCGGCCGCTGAGGGTGACGGGCCTGTAAACGCGCTGGACGGCGCTCTCCGCCGGGCCCTCCTGCATTTTTACCCCGAACTCGAACAGGTCAGGCTGGAGGACTACAAGGTCAGGGTTATTGACGGCAAGGATGCTACCGCGGCGCAGGTAAGGGTTCTCATTGAATCCACCGACGGTCAGCGGAACTGGAGTACCGTAGGCGTCTCTGCCGACATTATTGATGCCAGCCGGGCCGCTCTGGTTGATTCAATTGAATACAAGCTTATCGGAGACATAGAGCGTAAATTCAAGACATATGCGCCTCTTGCAAAACTCGGTTAGTTTTGCCGAGGCTCTTGCAGTTTTTCGGCCTACGGCCTGCAAAACTGCCTTTTTTAAATGTTGTTCTTTCAAAACTGAAGTTTTGAAAGAACCTCGTATCTGTAACGTGGCTTGCTCCAAAACCTCAATGGTTTCGGAACAGCCTCGTATTGAGAAGGAGCAGAAATGAACTATCAAATAGCATTGATTCCCGGGGACGGAATCGGGCCCGACGTGATCAGCCAGGCAACGGAAGCGCTTGACTGCGTCGGTGACAGGACGGGTCATGTGTTCAACTATGTAGAATTACTGGCGGGAGGAAAGGCCATTGATGAAACCGGCGAACCTCTGCCTGAGGAAACTCTTGAAACGGCAAAACAGTGCGATGCCCTGCTCCTCGGAGCCGTAGGCGGGCCGAAATGGGATACCCTGCCGGGCTATCTGCGGCCCGAGCGCGCCCTCCTGGGACTGCGGGCAGGCCTCGGCGTATTTGCAAATCTCCGCCCGGCAGTACTGCTGCCGCAGCTCGGGGCCGCCTGTCCCTTAAAAGACGATGTTCTCAAGAACAGTAATCCTGAAGGGAAGGCTTCCTTCGACATCCTCATTGTCCGGGAACTTACCGGGGGCCTCTACTTCGGCAAGAGGGGCCGCAGCGAAGACGGAGAAGCGGCATTCGATACGGAAACCTATTCCCGGACGGAGATCGAGAGGGTGCTCCGGGCCGGTTACAATGCAGCGTCCCTGCGGAGAAAAAAGCTCTGTATTGTGGACAAGGCCAATGTGCTTGAATCCTCCCGTTTCTGGCGGGAAGTTGCCGCCGTAGTTTCAAAGGACTACCCGGACATTGAAACTTCCTACCTCTATGTGGATAACGCCGCCATGCAGCTGATCCGCGCTCCGGGAGCTTTCGATGTGATTGTTACCAGCAATCTCTTCGGGGACATCCTCTCCGACGAGGCATCGGTCCTCACCGGTTCAATCGGCATGCTGCCCTCGGCAAGCCTTGCGGGTTACAGCGGCGCCTCTGCGGGAGGCGAAACGGTAATGGGTATGTATGAGCCTATCCACGGTTCGGCTCCCGACATTGCAGGCAGGGACATTGCCAATCCCCTGGCGGCGATCCTCTCCGCTGCCATGATGCTCCGCTACTCCCTTGGACTGGAAAAAGAGGCCGGCCTTATTGAAAAGGCGGTAAACCGGGTTCTGGACGAGGGTCTGCGTACCAGGGATATTGCCAACCGCACAAATCCAATCGAACATGAAATGAAATTTCATGCGGGTTATGGCAGTGAAGGAGCTTACGAAAAGATCGTCGGCACCAGAGAGATGGGCGGCGCTGTTATAAAGGCGCTGGAAGAATAAGGAACTGCGCAGTTCCTAAAGCTGCGAAGCGGCTTTATCATTGACAGGCTATGCCGGAGGAGAATACATGCACAGCGATAGTGTGAATAAGGGGATGCCCAGAGCGCCCCACCGGTCCCTTTTTAAGGCTCTCGGTTTTATTGAAGAAGAGTTCAGCCGGCCTCTTGTCGGTATTGTTTCCGCAAAAAGCGAAATCGTTCCCGGTCATCTCCACCTGGACACGGTAGCCGGGGCGGCGGCCGATGGCGTCCGCATGGCAGGAGGAGTACCGGTAATATTTCCCGTTATCGGCGTCTGTGACGGCATCGCCATGGGGCACGAGGGCATGCGTTACTCTCTTGTTACCAGAGAACTCATTGCCGATTCGGTCGAATGTATGGCAATGGCCCACGGCTTTGACGCGCTGATCTTTATTCCCAACTGCGACAAGATCGTACCGGGCATGCTCATGGCGGCGGCCAGACTGAACCTTCCCGCAGTATTTGTGTCCGGAGGGCCCATGCTCGCGGGCCGCAGAGACGGGAAACCCCTCACCCTTACTACCATGTTTGAGGCCGTGGGCGCCGTAGGAGCGGGAAAGATGGATGAGGCCGAACTTGCCGAACTGGAGGAAATTTCCTGTCCGGGCTGCGGTTCCTGTTCGGGTATGTTTACCGCCAATTCGATGAACTGCGTCACCGAAGCCCTGGGCCTTGCCCTGCCCGGAAACGGTACTATTCCTGCGGTAATGGCAGAACGTCTGCGTCTTGCCAAACGCAGCGGCATGCTGGTACTGGATGTTCTTGAAAAAGATATCCGCCCCCGCGCCATCCTGACGGAAAGGGCCTTTATGAATGCCCTTGCCCTGGACATGGCTCTGGGCTGTTCAACCAATACTGCCCTGCATCTCCCCGCCGTTGCCCACGAGGCCGGTTTCGTTCTCGATCTGGATCTGCTCAACACGGTAAGCGCCAGGACTCCCAATCTCTGTCGCCTTGCTCCCGCAGGCCCGCACGCAATTGAAGATCTCCATGCGGCAGGAGGCATTCCCGCAGTCCTTGCCGAACTTGTAAAAAAACACCTGGTGGATCCCGGCTCCGCAACGGTTTATGGAACTCTGGAGGACGCTGTCAACGGAAAAACAGATCCCCTGCACAGAAAGGCTGCGAACAGGAACTTTGAGATCATCCGGCCCATTGAAAATCCCTATTCACAGACAGGCGGTCTTGCAGCTCTCAAGGGGAACCTTGCGCCGGAGGGTTCCGTGGTAAAACGTAGCGCCGTTGCGCCTTCCATGCTTAAACATTCGGGGCCCGCCAGAATTTTTGATTCCGAAGAAGCGGCCTTTGACGCAATCATGGGAAAGAAGATCAGGGCCGGGGATGTAATTGTTATCCGCTATGAAGGCCCAAAGGGCGGCCCCGGCATGAAGGAGATGCTTGCCCCAACCGCGGCACTTGCGGGCATGGGTCTTGACGATAAGGTGGCCCTTATAACCGATGGACGTTTTTCCGGCGCTACCAAGGGGGCGGCCATAGGACATGTATCTCCGGAGGCGGCTGAGGGCGGCCCCATCGGCCTTCTTGCGGAAGGAGACATCATCGAAATCGATATAGACGCCCGCAGTATCTCTGTCGCCCTGGACGAAGAAGAGATGAAAAAACGGAAGGAGGGCTGGAAACCCCTTCCCCCGAAAGTGAAAAGCGGCTATCTTGCCCGTTATGCAAAATTGGTGAGTTCCGCCGCAGGCGGCGCTATCTTTAAGGAGTGATAATATTATGCAGTATACCGGTTCCCGTATTTTGATTGAAGCCCTCATTGAACAGGGGGTGGACACAGTGTTCGGCTACCCCGGCGGGGCGGTGCTCTATATCTACGATGAACTCTACAAACAGCGGAGCAGGATACGGCACATTCTGGTAAGCCATGAACAGCATGCGGCCCATGCGGCAGACGGCTATGCCCGCTCCACCGGGAAACCCGGAGTTTGTTTTGCCACTTCCGGGCCAGGCGCAACAAATCTGGTTACGGGTATCGCAACTGCCGCCATTGATTCTGTGCCCCTCATCGCCATTACAGGCAACGTCGCCACTCCGCTTCTCGGTAAAGACAGCTTTCAGGAGGTGGATATCGCCGGAATTACCATGCCGATTGTAAAGCACAACTGGATCGTCAGGGACGTGAGGGAACTGGCAGAGATTGTGCGGGAAGCCTTTATCGTTGCGCTTTCCGGCAGACCCGGCCCGGTACTGATAGACATACCCAAGGATATTACCGCGGCCATGACAGAATATGTACCGCTTAAGGACACCGGCGCGGAGATTGAGGGCGAGGCCGGGGCAAGGGCAAGACGCCTGAGTGAGCGGGGGAGGCGCAAGACATTCGGCGATGAAGACATTGAACAGGCGGTTTCCATGCTCAAAGCCGCAAAACGTCCGCTGATCTACGCGGGGGGCGGCGTCAACATTGCCGGAGCTTCCGGGGAACTGGCGATTCTGGCGGAGAAACTTTCCGCACCCGTGGCTCTGAGCCTCATGGGGATTGGGGCCTTCCCCCAGGATCACAGGCTTTGTACCGGACTCATCGGCATGCACGGAACCGTTGCCTCCAACAAGGCCGCGCAGAAAGCCGATCTTCTCGTAGCGATCGGCGCCCGCTTCTCCGACCGGGTTACAAGCCATAAGGGCGAGTTTGCCAAAACCGCAAAGATACTTCACCTTGACATTGACCCCGCGGAAGTAAACAAGAATGTTTCCGTTGACTTTTTTGTTATCGGGGATCTGAGGGACGTTCTCAAACGGATCAACAAAAAGCTTCCCGCCAAAAAGGAAAGCGAATGGAACGGGGATGTTGATAAATGGAAGGCCATCATCCCCAGGGATCACCACAGGAAGACGGCCCTCCATCCCCGGGTAGTGATCCTGGAAGTCGCAAAGGCTCTCGGTTATGACACCATTGCTGTTACCGATGTAGGTCAGCACCAGATATGGACCGCCCAGTTCTTTCCCGCCAACAGGCCGCGGTCTTTCCTCAGTTCCGGCGGTATGGGAACCATGGGTTTCGGCCTTGGCGCAGCCGAAGGGGCAAAGATCGCCAATCCCCGCCGTCCCGTTGTCCTTTTTACCGGCGACGGCTGTTTCAGAATGAACTGTGCGGAAATGGGAACACTGGTGCGCTACGGTATCCCTGTGCTCATCGTGATCTTCAATAACGGTACTCTGGGTATGGTAAGACAGTGGCAGAACTTCTTTTACGAAGGCCGTTATTCGGAAACGGATCTTGACGACAGGCCGCCTGACTTTCTCAAGCTGGCGGATGCCTATGGAGTAAGGGCATACCGCGCAGGAACCGAAGAGGAATTCGGAAACGCCCTGAACAGCGGAAAGAAGGATCTTGCCGCAGGGAAACCTGTGCTTATCGACGCCCTCATCGACAAGGATGAACGCGTGCTCCCCATGGTTCCCGGCGGCAAGCCCATAGATGAACAGATAATGTGATGGCGGCCGGTGTCATGAAAAACATTGCGGAGATGAGCGCTGCCGAGGCCGCCGGGGTAAAATATATTCTCATGGACATTGATGATACCATCACCCGTGAAGGGAAACTTCTTGCCTCTTCATACGGCGCCCTCTGGAAACTAAAAGAGTCGGGCCTTAAAGTGATCCCCGTTACAGGAAGACCCGCAGGCTGGTGCGATCTTATTGCACGGGAGTGGCCTGTCGACGGTGTAGTCGGTGAGAACGGAGCCCTGGCATTCTGGGAAGAGAGAACAGGCGCATTCCCGGTACTCAAGGCCGAGTATCACCCCAATGCGGTGCGCAACGATCATCCGGTGTTAAAAAAGATCCGTGAACGGGCATTGAAGGAAGTGCCGGGACTGCGGGACGCAAAGGATCAATTTGCCCGGCTCTTTGACATTGCCCTTGACTTTGCCGAGGAGGAACCCATACTCCCCCTGGCTTCTGCAGAAAGAGTGCGGGACATTGCCATTGAGGAGGGCGCCATGGCAAAGATATCTTCGATTCATGTAAATATATGGATGGGAAAATACGACAAGCTCTCCATGACCGGACATTTTCTTGCGGATGTCTTCGGCTGGAGACAAGCCGGCGGAGAGAAGGAGGTGATTTTTGTGGGAGACTCCCCCAACGATGAACCGATGTTTGCCCGCTTCCCCCTGGCCTGCGCCGTTGCAAACGTAGAAAAGTACAGGGATTATATCAAACAGCTTCCCGCATTTGTCGCATCAAAGGAATGCGGCGACGGCTTCGCCGAGATCGCAGAAATAATACTAGCCAGGCGCAAGATTGGTATCAAGAGATGAACAGGAGAGGTTGTCCCAAAACTTCGGTTTTTGGAACAGCTACCTTGAATTTTGTGGAAAAACCGGGCCTTTGCCGGTTTTTTCGAGAGCTTGTTCCGAAACCAACCGGGTTTTGGAACAAGCTCACTTTACTTCAATTGGAAAACCTGCTTTATCAGCGCCGCCAAGGTCTTCAGTTTTTCGTCAAACTTATCCGCCATGGGGATGGAGACCAGCACATCCCGCCTTTCCTGTTCAAGCCAGCGGTATAACCGTTCCCGGATTTCCGGGTCCGTCCCCGGCGCGGAGACAATCCGGACAAGTTCAACCATCTCTCCCTTGGACAACATGATCCAGTCGTTGTTGTAGACAATATAGTAGCTGCTCCCGCTGCCGCTTCTCTCCAGGCGGAAACTGTCCCCCCGGGCCGGTTTAGCCGCCGTCCCGGATCCGGCCAGGGTTTTGTTAAGTTCCTCTACCTGCATATTGTAGAGATGCACACGGGCCTGTTCGATGAGAAAGGAGAGACCCTCCGCATCCAGCCGCGGGATAAGGGAACGCAGCTCCCGGGCCAGAGAGTCCCGTCCGTCCTCCGCCTTGCCCGCTGCCGGAACGGGCTTTTTCGTTGAAGCCGCAGCTTTTTTGTCCGGCTTTGCCGCCGCCG